>NZ_JBEXDT010000102.1:0-30351 GCF_040605905.1 Nonomuraea sp. NPDC005501
TACGCCGCGGTCCGCGCCGCCGGCGCCCGCCTGCTCGCGACCACCGGGCCCGGGAGCCACCTCACCGGCAGCGGCGCCTTCCCGGACGGCGCCTTCGCGGACCGGACGCCCGCCGCCCCCGCGTGCGGCGCCGCCCAGGGCCGTCCCACCCGGCGGCGCCCGCTGGAACCGGCCGGCCACTGACCGGCCGCGAGCCCCACCACCGACGACACCGAGGAGGGCCATCATGGCCGTGGACGACGAACGGCAGGCCATGGCCCTGCTGCACGGGCTCCTGGAGGAGGCGGTGGCCGGCCGCGGCCGGATCGCCCTGGTCACGGGCGCCATCGCCACCGGCAAGAGCCGGCTGCTGTACGGCTTCGCCGACGACGCGTTCGAGCACGGCGCGCTGCCGCTGAGCGCCATGGGCTCGCTGGCCGAGCGCGACCTGCCCCTGGGCGTGCTGTCGCAGCTCCTCCACAACGCGCCGATGACCGAGGAGCACCGCGCCACCACCCTTCGTCTGCTGCAGGAGGGCGCCCGCGCGCACATCTCCAGCGACCCGCGCGCCGACTCCATCGAGCACGTGGACGTGCAGATCGTGGACGCGCTCTGCACGGTGCTGCTGGAGCTGTCGGAGCGCTGCCCCCTCGTCATCGCGGTGGACGACATGCACCACGCCGACCGCGCCTCCCAGCTCTGCCTGTCGTACCTGGCGCGGCGGGTGAAGTACGCGCGCATCATGCTGGTGTTCGGCACGCCCGGACACCAGGCCCGCCTCCCGAACCTTCTGCACAGCGAGGTCCTCCGGCAGCCGCACTGCCGGCAGGTGCGGCTCGGCCACCTGACGGAGCAGGGCGTCGCCGAGCGGGTGGCGCGGCTGGCGGGCGAGGAGGCGGCGGCCCGGTTCGCGGCGCGCTGCCACGAGGTGAGCGGGGGCAACCGGCTGCTCGTGGACGCCGCGCTGGAGGACCTCCAGGACACCGGCGCCCCGGGCGACAGGTACGGCGAGGCCGTCGTCGCCTGCCTGCACCGCGCCGGCCCGGAGGCGCTGCTCATGGCCCGCGCGCTGGCGGTGGCGGGGACCACCGCCGCAGCGGCCCGTCTCCTCAACCGCGCCGACACCGGCGACACGACCGGTCGCGCGGGGACGACCGCGGATGGGGAGACGGCCGGACGTGGAGACACGACCGCACGTGGAGACACGACCGCACGTGTGGAGACGGACCGGCTGTACGGTGGTCAGCCGGACCGGCAGGCGGGCGAGGCGGACGCGGCGCGGGCGGAGCAGGCGCTGACCGGCGCCGGGCTGCTCAGCGGCGGCCGGTTCCGGCACGAGGCCGCCAGGGCGGCGGTGCTGGCCGGGCTGGACGGCGCCGAGCGCGCCCTCCTGCACCGCCGCGCCGCCGAGCTGGCCTACCACGACGGCGCCCCCGTGGCGGCCGTGGCCGACCACCTCATCCGGGGCGGCCACGCCGCTCACCCGTGGGCGCTGCCCGTCCTGGAGGAGGCCGCCGAGCAGGCGCTGCGCGACGGCGACGTGGAGCCCGCGATCGAGTACCTCAAGCTGGCCTGGCAGGCGTGCGCCGACGAGCGGCGGCGCGCCCGGATCACCACCACGCTGGTACGCGCAAAGTGGCGCATCAACCCGAGCACCCCCGCCGGCCACCTCGCCGAGCTGACCACCGCGCTGCGCAACGGCCACCTGGGCGGCGGCGACGCCGTGGTGCTGGCCAAGGCGCTGCTGTGGCACGGCCACGACACCGACGCCAAGGACGTGCTCGCCCGCCTCGGCGAGCTGGCGGAACCGGACCGCGAGACCGTGGCCGAGCTGGCGGCCGCACGCGCCTGGTTCCGCAGCAGCTACCCGTCGTTCCTGCCGCACCTGCCGAAGCTCAGCGACGAGCAGGCCAGCGGCGCGGCGCACTCGCTCAGCGTCGGCCGCCGCCTGGAGTCGGCGGGGGCGCTGGCCCGCGCGCTGGCCGACGAGTGCCCCGACGAGCCGGCCGCCACGGCCGAGCGGGTGCTGCGCGGCTGCCGTCTGGACGAGATGTCCATGGACACCGTCGAGAGCGCGCTGCTCACCCTCACCTACACGGGCCGGGCGGACCGGGCGGCGCCGTGGTGCGACGCGTTCATCGCCGAGGCCGCCTCGCGCCACGCCCCGAGCCGGCAGGCACGGCTGTCCGCGATCCGCGCGGAGATCCACCTGCGGCGGGGCGACCTCGCGGGCGCGGTGGACGACGCGCGGCGGGCCCTGGAGATCATCCCGCCGGGGAGCTGGGGCGTGGCCGTCGGCGGCCCGATCGGCAGCCTGCTCCTGGCGGGCGCGGCCATGGGCCGCTTCGAGGAGTTCCTGCCCCAGGCGGACCGGCCGGTGCCGGAGGCGATGCTGGAGACCCGGTTCGGCCTGCACTACCTGTACGGCAGGGGCCGCTTCCACCTGATGGCCGGCCAGCCCCGGCAGGCGCTGCGCGACCTGCGGCTGTGCGGCGAGCTCATGCGGGCGTGGGGGCTGGACGCGCCGGGGTTCATCGCGTGGCGGCTGGACGTGGCCGAGGCGTTGATCCGGCTGGAGGAGCCGGAGGAGGCGCGGGTGCTCGTGGAGGACCAGCTCGCCCGCTGCGACCGCCGCTCCGCTCGCGTCCACGGGGCGGGGTTGCGGCTGCTGGCCGCCGTCGGCGAGCCGCGCCACCGCGTCATGATGCTGCGCCAGTCGGCCGAGCTGCTCCAGTCGAGCGGTGACCGGTACGAGCTGGCCAGGACGCTCGGCGAGCTCACGGAGGCGTACCGGGCGATGGGCGAGTTCCGGCGCGCGTGGATGGTGGGACGGCGGGCGCGCGCCCTGGCCGACGAGTGCCGGATCACGGTCCTGGACCCGGACCTCGCGCCGGGCGAGGACGAGGACGGCGAGGCGGAGCCGGGCGGCGTGCGGCCCGTGCTCAGCGACGCCGAGCGGCGCGTCGCGGCGCTGGCCGCCGACGGCTACTCCAACCGGGAGATCTCCGGCAAGTTGTTCATCACGGTCAGCACGGTCGAGCAGCACCTGACCCGCATCTACCGCAAGCTCAACGTCACCCGCCGGACCGAGCTGCCCGCCGACCTGATGAGCCGCCAGACCTGACCCGGCCGAACCCCGACCCCCCGAAGGGGCCGGGGAGGCGGCGGGTCACTCCGCGATGGCCGTGTGCATGACCCACTGGAAGACGAGGGCGTCCACGCCGTCGACCGTGGTGCTCTCGCCGTGGTGCCGGAAGTGCTCGTACCCGGCGCCGTGCGGCAGCTTGAGCGTGTCGGTGCCGGCGCTGACCCGCTGGACGCGCCGGTCCCCCGGCAGGTGGTCGGGGCCGCCCACGAGCACGGCGGTGACCTGTTGCTTGACAGCTGGCTGGGACGGGGCGAGATGGGACATGGTGCCTCCTGTTGGACGGCAGTGTTCACAGCGGGATGTCGGAGTGGCGCCCGCGGCGCGCGGGGCGGCGCCTGGGCGGGACGGTCATCGCGGGATCTCCTCCGGCCGGGGTGCGACACAGGGGCTTCCTGCGAATGTGCCAACGACCCCGGGGGCGCGCCAACCCCTATTCGAGCCGCGGGCGGCCATCGCCGGTGGCAGGCTCTCCCCGCCGTTTCTGCTCGTTGACCGTCTCCGGTGATCGGCGTTTCGATGCTGCAAACCGCCTTCTGGAGGCCCGCCATGTCCCCATGGTCCTTACCTACCGTCACCGTCCTGCTGGCAGCCCTGGCCCTGCCGCCCGGCGCCCCGCCCCCCGTGACCGCCGCCGCCGAGGTGGGCGTCGACGTCAGCCCGACCGAGCTGGTCAACGTCTTCCACGGCACGAAGGAGGCGGCCACCGACTTCGGCCACGGCGGGGGCGGCGGCATGACGTTCCCCGGCGCCGTTCTCCCGTTCGGCATGATGCAGTGGAGTCCCGACACGGTCGAGGACGCCGGAGGCGGCTACCAGTACGAGGACAACCGGCTGCGCGGCTTCTCCCTGACGCACATCTCCGGGCCCGGCTGCAACGGCGCCCAGGACTTCCCCGTCATGCCGTTCTCCGGGAAGATCGCCCGCTCGCCCGCCACCCACGGCATGGACTACGTCCAGACGTTCAAGCACGAGAACGAGAAGGCCGCGCCCGGCTACTACAGCAGCACGCTGGACACCGGCGTCTCCACGGAGATCTCGGTCAGCGCCCGCGCCGGCGTCGCCCGCTTCGCCTTCCCGCAGGGCAAGCCCGCCACGCTGCTGCTCAACACCAGCGGCTCCGTCAACGGCATCGACGACGGCGAGACCCACATCGGCCAGAACACGGTCGAGGGCTGGGTGAAGACCGGCGGCTTCTGCGGCCCGCCCCTCCGCTACAAGGTGTACTTCCACGCCACGTTCGACCAGCCGTTCACCGGCTACGGCACGTGGAAGAACGACGAGGTGCGGCCGGGGACGCAGACCATCTCCAACGACGCCTCCAAGGCCCGCGTCCGGGCCGACCTGGTCACCGGTACCGACGTCACCGTCAACGGGCCCGGCTCCGGGGCGTACCTGGAGTTCGACCCCGCCAAGCCGGTGCAGATGCGCGTCGGCCTGTCGTACGTGAGCGTCGACGGCGCGCGGAACAACCTGGACAAGGAGATCGGCGACAAGGCCCTCGAACAGGTGCGCCAGGAGGCCACCGCCGTCTGGGACCAGCGCCTCGGTCAGATCCGGGTCGCCGGCGGCACCGAGGACCAGCGCCGCACGTTCTACAGCAACCTGTACCACACGCTGCTCCAGCCGTACGTCTTCGAGGACGTGGACGGCACCTACACCGGCTTCGACGGCAAACCGAGGACCGTGCGCGCGGGGCACCACCAGTACGCGACTTTCTCCGGCTGGGACATCTACCGGACCGAGGTGCAGCTCCTGGCGCTCCTCGTGCCGGACGTGGCCGCCGACATCGCCCAGTCGATGTACGACAACGCCCAGGCCCTGGGCAACGTCTGGGACCGCTGGTCGCACCAGACGGCCGTCACCGGGGTCATGGTCGGCGACCCGTACCACTCCATCCTGTCCACGATGTACGCCTTCGGGGCGCGCGGCTTCGACTCGGCGGCGGCGCTGAAGGCGATGGCCGCGGCCGCCCGGCGCGTCGGCCCGAAGGACATCGGCCACCCGGAGGCCCAGTACGACGAGCGCCCCGGCAACGCCGACTACATGGCCAAGGGCTTCGTCCCCTCCGACCCGTCGTCCACGCTGGAGTACGCCGTGGCCGACTTCGGGATCGCGCAGCTCGCCACCCGGCTCGGCGACCAGGCGACGGCCACGGAGTTCATGAAGCGCGCCCAGTCGTGGCAGAACCTCTACAACCCGGGCAACGGCTGGATCCAGCCGCGCATGGGGGAGGGGTCGTTCACCGCGCCGTTCGACCCGGCCGCGCCCGACGTCTACATGGAGGGCAACGGCGCCCAGTACCACTGGATGGTGCCGCACAATCCGCAGGGCCTGTTCACCGCGATGGGCGGCCTGAGCAAGGTCATCCCGCGGCTCGACGGCTACTTCAAGAAGCTCAACGCGGGCCCGGCCGAGGCGTACGCGTACCTGGGCAACGAGATCGCGCTGCCGTCGCCGTGGCTGTACGCGTGGGCGGGGCAGCCGTACAAGACGCAGGACGTGGTGCGCCGGGTGCAGCAGGAGTTGTTCACCTCCGGCGCGGACGGGCTCGTCGGCAACGACGACCTCGGCACCATGGGCGCGTGGTACGTGTGGTCGGCCATGGGCCTGTTCCCGGCCATCCCCGGCCGGGCCGAGCTGCTGGTCAGCACACCGCTGTTCGACAAGGTCACGGTCACCCGGCCGGCGGGCGACATCGTGGTCAGCGCGCCTTCCCCGGCCAACCGCTACATCCAGACGCTGCGGGTGAACGGCGTGGCGACCGGTAGGGCGTGGCTGCCGGAGTCGTTCGCGACCCGGGGCGGGCGGCTCGACTTCACGCTCGGCTCGTCGCCGAACCTGACGTTCGGGGCCGACCCGCGCAACGCCCCGCCCTCGTTCGGCCAGGGCTCCAAGGCGTTCGTCGCCGGCCTCACCCCCGGCGCCACGCCCGTCGAGCCCGGCGGCGCGGTCGACGCGGAGCTGTCGGTGCAGTCGCTCGGCGCGGCGGCCACCGTGACCTGGCAGGCCAAGCCGCCGGCGGGCATCACCGTGTCACCGGCGAGCGGGACCCTGAGCGTGCCGGCCGGCGGCAGGGCCGCCGTCAAGGTGCGGGTCTCCGTGGCCGCGGGCGCCGCGCCGGACCTCACGACCGTGCCCATCAGTGTGGACAACCCGGCGGGGAGCAGCAGCAGCGGAGTGACCGCGAGCACCCGGCTCAACGTGGCCAAACGCGGCACAATCGCCTGGTACCACAACAACTCCGGCATCGGCGACGCCGCCGTGCCCGACGAGGCCAACATCGACGGTCCCGGCTTCAGCTACCCGGCGCAGTCCCTGGCCGACGCCGGGCTCAAGCCGGGCGGCACGTTCGCCTGGAAGGGCTTCACGTTCACCTGGCCGAGCCGCAAGCCCGGCCAGTGGGACAACCTGCGGCCCGGCACCCAGCCCATCGAGATGGCCGCGCCCGCCGGGGCCACCAAGCTCGCCTTCCTCGGGGCCGGGGTCAACGGCTGGCCCGAGTCGGACGTGACCGTCACCTACACCGACGGCTCGACCGGCACCGGGAAGCTCGGCTTCAGCGAGTGGATCCTCGACTTCGGCGGAGAGCAGCCCGCGTTCGGCAACGAGATCGTGGCCAGCGCGCCGTACCGGCTGTTCTGGGGGTCGTGGGCACTGCAGCCGATCGGCGCGCACGTCTTCGCGGCGCAGCCGATCGCGCTGGATCCGGCCAAAACGGTGAAGAGCGTGAGGTTCTCCACCCCCGAGGACGGGGAGATCCACCTGTTCGCCTGGGCGTTCGCCTAGCCTGCCCGGACGTCTCTCAGGAGCTCGCCCACACCGGGCGGGCTCCTCTGACGCTCAGCAGGATCGAGTACACGGACGTCGTCGCGGTGATGAACAACCTGTTGCGCTTGAGGCCGCCGAAGACGAGGTTGGAGGCGGCCTCCGGCAGGATCATCCGGCCGAGGAGCGTGCCGTCGGGGTCGTAGCAGTGGACCGCCCTGCCGACGGCCGCCCACACCCGGCCCGCGTCGTCGAGCCGCAGCCCGTCGAAGCCGCCCTTGCCGGTGTGCTCGGCGAACACCTTGCCGCCCGACAGGCTGCCGTCGTCGTGGACGTCGAAGACGCGCACGTGGTCGCGCTCGGTGTCGGCGATGTAGACGCGGCTCTCGTCCGGGGAGAAGGCCAGCCCGTTCGGCCGGGCGAAGTCGTCGGCCACGACCCGGGGCTCGCCGGCGACCGGGTCGATCCGGTACACGTGGCAGCCGTCGATCTCCTGGTCGGCGCGGTGTCCCTCGTAGTCGCTGAGGATCCCGTACGGCGGGTCGGTGAACCAGACGGACCCGTCGGAGCGGACCACCACATCGTTGGGGCTGTTGAGCCGCTTGCCCCGCCATCGGTCGGCCAGCACGGTGATGGAGCCGTCGTGCTCGGTCCTGGTCACGCGGCGGGCGCCGTGCTCGCAGGAGACCAGGCGGCCCTCGCGGTCGAGCGTGTTGCCGTTGGTGTAGCCGGCCGGCTCGCGGAAAGTGCCGACGGCGCCGGTCAGCTCGTCCCAGCGCAGCATGCGGTCGTTCGGGATGTCGCTCCAGACGAGGAAGCGGCCCGCCGGGAAGTAGACGGGGCCCTCGGTCCAGCGGGCGCCCCGGTGAAGGCGTTCGAGCCACCTGTCGCCGCCGACGGCGGCGACCCGGGGGTCCAGCGCTTCGAGTTCGAACGGTACGAGATCCATGCGAACCTCCTCAGGCTGATCCTTCCTACCAGATCATCCCGGCCGAACACACCCCCTCCGACCAGCGTATACGTCCGGATCCGGCCATCACCTGTCAACAGAACGTCTTGCCCGATGTTCGGATATGTCGTCACATGGTGCTTGATCTCCTGTGATAGTTGGGGTCTTCGTAGTCAGATCTACCGAAGGGAAGCATTGATGCGGTTGTTAACCCGCGTGCTGGCGATCACCGCCTCGGCCGCGACAGTGGCGGCAGCGGCGACGGTCGCCGTCGCCACGCCCGCCTCGGCGGCGCCCGAGCTCGTGGTCAACGGCACCTTCGCCGGCGGCACCGCCCCCTGGTGGAGCTCCGCCAACACCTCGATGGCCGTCAGCGGCGGCAGGCTCCAGGTCCAGGTGACCGGCGGCACCGCCAACCCCTGGGACGCCATGGTCGGCCAGAACGCGATCACCCTGGCCCAGGGCAAGAGCTACACGCTGTCGTTCGACGCCTCGGCCTCCGCCCCGGTCAGCGCCGTCACCACCGTGCAGCTCGCGGACTCCCCCTACACCAGGACGCTGACCCAGACCCTCTCCCTGGGCACCGCCAGCAAGCGCTTCACCTTCCCCTTCACCTCCACGCTCGGCACGACCGGCGGGCAGGTCTCCTTCCAGCTAGGCAAGAACGCCGGCTTCACCTTCTCCCTGGACAACGTCTCCCTCACCGAGACCTCGCCCTCCACCCCGCCCGCGTCGGGACCGCTCGCCATGACCGACGGCTTCTACGTCGACCCCGACTCCAACCCGGCCACCTGGGTACGCGACCACTCCTCCGACTCCCGCGCCGCCCGCATCCGGTCCGCCATCGCCGCCAAGCCCATGGCCCGCTGGTTCGGCAACTGGAACAGCGACATCGGCTCCGCCGTGTCCTCCTACGTGACCGCCGCCGACACGGCCGACAAGCTGCCGGTCCTCGTGGCCTACAACATCCCCGGCCGCGACGCCTGCGGCGGCCACTCCGGCGGCGGCGCCGGCAGCGAGGCCGCGTACAAGACGTGGATCTCCGCGTTCGCCTCGGCCATCGGCAGCCACCCCGCGGTCGTCGTCATCGAGCCCGACAGCCTCGGCGACTTCAACTGCATGAGCGACGCGGCCGTCCAGGAGCGCAACCGCATGCTCACGTACGCCACCCAGCAGTTCCGCGACAAGGCCACCAACACGTGGGCCTACCTCGACGGCGGCAACTCCGGCTGGGTCGCGGCGGGCACCATGGCCACGCGCCTGGCCGACGCGGGAGTGCGCAACATCCGCGGCTTCTCGGTGAACGTCTCGAACTACTACACCACCAGCGAGTCGGCGACCTACGCCAAGGCCGTCAACTCCGCCCTCGGCGGCACCCCCACGTTCGTCATCGACACCAGCCGCAACGGCAACGGCTCCAACGGCGAGTGGTGCAACCCGGCCGGCCGCAAGCTGGGCGTCCCGGCCCAGGCGGGCGGGGCGGCCGAGATGCTGCTGTGGGTGAAGGTGCCCGGCGACTCGGACGGCAACTGCGGCATCGCGCCCGGCGTCCCGGCCGGTCAGTTCAGCCCGGACATCGCCGTCCGTCTCATCGACGGCACCTGACGCCGCTTCTCACCTCACGACGAGGGACGCCCCCACCTCCGGCGCAGCCACCCGATCGCGGCCGCGCGCGACCGCTCACGACGGTCCTGGAGGTGCGGGGCGTGCGCGGGCCCCGGCAGCGCGGCCGTGTGCGTCCAGTAACCGGCCAGCGCCACCAGGAATGCCTCCACCGCATCGGGTGGCGCGGACTGCCCCAGCGGGTGCGCCAGGAACGTCTCCTCCAGATCCACGCCGTCCGCCCGCGACAGGAGCAGCAGGCACACCAGGTCCACCCAGCCCGGCCCGACACAGGCGCGCCCCCAGTCGACCACGCCGGCCGTGCGGCCGTCCGGTGCGACGAGGACGTTGTCGTGGCGCAGGTCGAAGTGGAGCAGCGTGTCACCGGTGACCAGCCCGGCCCACCGCCCCTCGATCTCGGCCAACCGGTCCAGGTGCTCGCGCTGCCACGCCGGGAGCCCGCCCGTGGTCACCGGCTCCCGCGCACCCGCCTCCGCCAACGACCGCCACGTCCCGCACCGCCCGGCCATCCGCCCGGCCACCGTGGGGACCTCGGCGACGGGCGACGGCGTCAGCTCCCGTACGCACCGGGTGACGGCGTCCAGCGCCGCGTCCAGCTCGTGCCGGAGCCACGGCTCATGCGGCAGCCGGCCCGGCGCCACGTCGAAGCAGAGCAGCACCCACCCGTCCCGCTCCAGCGCGAAGCGGAGCCGCGGGCTCGGCACGGTGACGGGCAGGGCCCGCGCGACGGCCGCCTCGGCCCGGTACCCCGCGGCGTCCTCGGCGGGCACGGCCTTGACGAACACGCGCCCGCCGCCGGCACCGAACTCGGCCACGCCCAGCACGCCGTACGAGAACCCACCCGGCCGATCACCGAACGCCCGCACCTCACCCCCGAGCCGCCGCGCCACCTCGCACCGCAGCCCGGCCGGCAGTTCCTCCCACGCGCGCCGCAACGTCGCCATGGCCCCACGGAACCAGACCCGACGCCCCCTCCACCAACGAATATCCCTCGACCGTGCACGCGGCCCTGTGCCACGGTGGTCACCATGTCCAGCCCCCTCCCCCGCACCCTCGACGAGGCCGTCGCCGCCGAGCAGGCCGGCCGCACCCTGCGCTACCTCTACTTCTGGGGCCACCGCCCGGCCCGGGACGGCGGCGTCGGCCCCGGCTGCCTGTCGCAGTGGTGGCCGGCCGCCTTCACCTCCGGCGGGCACACGTTCGCCACGGCCGAGCACTACATGATGGCCCACAAGGCGTGGCTGTTCGGCGACGACGAGACGGCGGAGGCGATCCTCGCCGCGAGCCACCCGGGCGAGGCCAAGAAGCTCGGCCGTACCGTGCGGAGCTTCGACGAGGAGCAGTGGAACGCCCACCGCTTCGACATCGTGGTCCGGGGCAACCTCGCCAAGTTCGGTCAGGACGCGGAGCTGGGCCGCTTCCTGGCCGGCACCGCCGGGCGCGTCCTGGTGGAGGCGGCCCCGAACGACCGGGTGTGGGGCATCGGCCTCGCGGCCTCGGACGAACGCGCCGCCCGCCCCTCGACGTGGCAGGGCGCCAACCTGCTCGGCTTCGCCCTGATGACCGTCCGCGACGCCCTCGCCACGGCCGGGTAGCCGTTCGTACGGCCCGTGTCACCCGAAACGGGAGCTCGGATCGACGCCGGTCAGGTCGCGGCTCGCGGCCCACACACGGGCCGCGAGCTCGGTGTCGGCCAGGATGCCCCGTACGGGCTCGGGTGCGGGCAGGCCGCGCATCCCGAGCACCCGGGGGCCCCACAGCTGGCCGCCCCGGACGGACGGGTCGAGGACCGCTCGGACGGCGGACCACGCGGCGGCCTCCTTGCCCTGGAGGAGCACGCCCAGCGGCAGGGCACGCAGCCGCGCTCCGGCGGTCCGGACGTGGAACGGCGGGCGTGAAGGGGTGAGGGAGTCGAGCGCGCCACCGGGATGGACCACCACACTCAGCGTCGTGCTGCCGGCGGCGCGCAGCCGGCGATCGAGCTCGAAGCCGAAGAGCATCTGCGCGAGCTTCGACCGTGCGTAGGCGCGCTTCGGCTGGTAGCCGTGCGTGCTCTGGAGATCGTCGAGGTCCACGGACTTGGCCGTGAAGCTGCCGATGGTGACGACCCGGCTCGCGGGCGCGGCTGTGAGCAGCGGCGCCAGCCACCAGGTCAGCGCGAAGTGCCCGAGGTGGTTGGTCGCGAACATCAGCTCGTGGCCGTCTCCGGTCTCACGGCGCTGCGGCTCGTCGAGCAGCACACCGGCGTTGTGGACGACCGCGTCGAGACCGTGCGGTCCAAGCGCGTCCACGGACGCCTTGAGCGAGGACAGGTCGGCGAGGTCCAGGGGGACGCGGCGTACGCGGGCACCGGGGACGCGTGAGCGGATCGACGCCATCGCGGCCTCGGCCTTCGCGCTGTCGCGGCTGCCGAGGACGACGGTGGCGCCGGTGCCGGCGAGCTGCTCGGCGACGAAGTATCCGATGCCCGCGTTGCCGCCGGTGACCAGGAAGGTCCTGCCCTCGGCGGGCGGCAGCCGATGGACGTCCCAGCGATCCTCGGCCGGGTCGGGGCTGTGATGGGAGGACATGGAGGACAGCTCTCTGCTGAAAATAGAAGCACTATGAATCTATAACAATTCTGACTTTATACCCATTCTGGTCCCAGCTAGCATGGAGGCATGGCGACGACGATGGGGCGACGCGAGCGCAAGAAGGCACAGACCCGTCAGGCGCTGGCCGACGCGGCGAGGCGGCTGTTCTCCGAGCACGGGTACGACAAGGTCACCGTGGCGCAGATCGCCGACGAGGCGGACGTCTCCATCGCCACCCTGTTCGCGCACGTGCCGGACGGCAAAGAAGCGCTGATCTTCGATGACGGCGCCGAACGGCGCGCGGGCCTGGTCGCAGCGGTCCGCGACCGGCCCGCCGGCCAGCCGATCCTGGCGGCCCTGCGCCGGTTCATGGCCGGCCGGGGTCCCTTCACCCCGGACATGCCGCCCGAGCGCCGACGCCTGCGCGATCTGATCGTGAGCACGCCCGCCCTGCGGGCCTACTCGCGCAAGCTCTGGATCGCCGGCGAGGAGCCGCTGGCGAAGGCGATCGCCGACGAGACCGGCCGGGACCCCTCGGACATGACCATCCGCGCCCTGGTCCGCTACGTGCTGGAGATCCCCGACCTCGCGGGCGCGGAACCCGACCCCCTCACCGCCATGAACGCCGTCTTCGACCTCCTCGAGTCCGGCTGGCCCGGCCTGCCCGAGCGACTCTGAGGACCACAGCCCGGCCGCGTCCCAGGTCCGTCTCGCCCGAGCCCGCACCGGCACGGTCGCCGCAGGGCCTGGAGGTGCGGCCCGGTCAGGGAGCGGTCGGGCGGAAGGTGGTGTCGGCGCGGAAGGCGGAGGCGTCCTCGTCCTTGTCGAGCCAGAGCTGGTGGTGGCGGTGGCGGACGAACCGGCCGGGATAGTTGGCCGACTCCAGCCGCAGCCGTCCCGAGCCCGCCGCCGGGCGGGCGTGGAAGGTCGCGTCCCGCTCGAACAGCGCGCTGCCGTCGTCCCCGTCGAACCTCAGCCGGAAGTCCCTGTGCCGCAGGTAGCGCCCGTCCGCGTCCACGAACGAGTGGCCCTGGGCGTCGGCCAGGCCCGGCACGACCCGGAGCGGAGCGGCCTCGCCGAGGACGCCGAGCCCGCCCGAGGCGCCGATCCCCTCCTCCGGAAAGTTGATCGACAGGAGCCGCCGGGTCGTCCCCGTCCGCAGGAGCGCTCCGCCGGTCGAGGCCGTGGCGGCGCGGGTGAACAGCAGCGTGCCGAAGCCGAGCTGGTCGAACCCGCCGCTGTTGGGCCCGTAGTCCCCGCCGCCGCCCTCGGCGCGCACCCGCTCGGCGTACGCCCTGGTGTACGGCACCGCCAGGCCCCGGCGGTTGGCGTAGTGGTTGTACAGCAGCTCCCACACCGGCCGGTCCTGGCCCCGTCCGGCGTCCGAGACCACGGTCTGCTCGCGGCGGGCGCAGTTCGTGCCGGTGCCCCAGGTGTAGGTGGTGAACGGCACGGACTGGCCCAGGTTGTACCTCGCGACGTACTCGGCGGCCTTCATGATCCGGTTGTCGGCGTGGCCGTACAGGTCGAGGCCCTGGTTCCAGGCCATCTCGGCGATCGTGCCGATCAGGCCGACGCCCATCATGGTGTGCCCCTGGTCGCGTCCGCTCTCCTGCCACTGGGCGAGCCCGCCGGGGTGCAGGAACGGGATCGCGTTCATGATCGACCCGTTGCCCTTGCCGTTCTTGACGTAGTCGACGGCGCGGTCGAACATGGCCCGGTCGTCGCAGAAGACGCCGATGGCCATGATGGCGGCCAGGTTGCACAGGTCCCAGTTGGCCCAGTAGTTGGTGATGCAGGCGCCGTTGTGCCGGACCAGGAAGGCGTCGCTCAGCGGGTGGAAGACCGTGAGGAGCATCTTCCGGAACCGCTCGACGTCGAAGCCGGGGTAGTCGCGCATCAGCTCGGCGGCGTTGGCGAACTGGTAGCCGTAGATGCCGGCGGCGAGGAACCGGTCGGCGTTGCCGGTGACCGTCCTGAGCGTGGCCGACCAGGCGTTGAGGATGTCGCGCGCGGTGTCGGCGTGCGCCTTGTCGCCGCTGATCCGCCAGCGCAGCGCGTTCTGGTAGGCCGCGTGGATGTCGTTGTAGAGCTGCGGGTAGTTCTGCCCGTCGCCGCCGCGCACCACGGTCGCCAGCGGGCGCGGCTTCCACGTGCTCCTGGAGCGCCCGTTGGCCACCAGCTTGTCCCACCCGGCCTTGTACGGCTGCGCCCCGGCCCGCACGGCCGCGGCGATCCGGTCGAAGTCGGCCTGGGTGTGCAGCAGCCCGGGATGCCTGAACGGCGCCGCCGCCCGCTCCGCCGCCCATGCCCGGCCCGCGAGGGCGGGCAGCACGGCCACCCCTGCCGCCGCCTTCAACACGTCACGCCGGCTGGTCTGGAGACCCATGTCGGTCCTTTCGTCAGGGAACTCGTCAGGAGACGCTCTCCACCAGGAGACGGGACGCGAGCTGCGGCATAACACTTTTTCGAGCTACATGAGCGCCAGGGCCGCCGAAGAAGCGCGGGAGCAACGAAAGGAAGCCCCGGCTCACCCAAGGTGAGCCAGGGCCTTCTCATGGAGGCGCGCCGCCAGGGACTCGAACCCCGGACCCGCTGACCAAGAGTTAAGGACCTATGTGTCGGGCGCAGCCTCAACGTACGTTTCCGTGCCGCTTCACGCGTCGATGCCGTTCCGGAATGCTGAGGGATTACGCCCTGTGATCCGGTTTCCCGGTGACCGAAGAGCAACCTGCCGAGCGACCCCGGATCGCCCTGCTGAGGGCCGCTGTGGCATAGGACCGTCTCCACACTTTGAGGGGATTGACACACACCGATCTCTCATCAACCGGCGATCCCATTCTCCACGCCAGGCGCTGGCGGGATCGCGCGGATGCCCGCCGTGGCGTTAGCCGATTCCACCAGCTCTGGACTACCGAGCGGTCGCGCAGCCTGCTCGGCCGCCTTGAGCTCGACCAGTTGGCCTTCCACCACTTTGAGTGTGTGAAACTTGCGCGCCGTAACCATGACCCGTCCCTCCATGGAGCCGACCGTGTCGTTGTATGCCTTGACCGACCGGTCGAGGGACTTGCCCAGAGTGTTCAGATGCCCACCCATGACCGAAAGCCGCTCGTACAGTTCGCGACCGAGTTCGTAGACCTGCTTGAGGTTGTCCTGCAGCGCCGCCTGAGTCCAGGCGAAGGCCACCGTGCGGAGCAGGGCGATCAGCGAAGTCGGCGTCGCGATCAAGACGTTCTTGGAGATCGCGTACTCCTGGAGGGTTGGCTCCCTCTCCAGCGCCGGCTGGAGGAAGGCGTCGCTCGGTACGAACAGCACAACGAACTCCGGTGAGGCGGCGACCGTCCGGAAGTACTCCTTGCTTCCGAGGGCGTTCACGTGCTGGCGCAGCTGCCGGGCGTGGTCGACCCAGTGCTTGTCCGCCTGGGCCTCATCTACGGCCTCGATCGCGGCCATGAAGGCGGCCATCGGAACCTTGGAGTCCACGACGACGTGCTTGCCGCCGGACAGGTGGATCACCATGTCGGGGCGGAGCGCCCCCTCGCTGTCGGCGAAGTGCACTTGGGTGTCGAAGTCGCAGCGCTCGACCAGACCCGCCTGCTCCACGGCCCTCTTGAGGTGCATCTCCCCCCAGGACCCGCGCACCTGCGGCCTCTTGAGCGCCTCGACGAGTGCGCGGGTTTCTTTACGGGTTCGCTGGCCCTCCTCTGTCAGGGTGACCAGCTGCTGGTTCAGCGTGGCCTCGGCCGCGACGCGGGTGGTGGAGAACTCCTTGAGCTGCCGGTCCATCTCCGCCAACTGATCACGGACCGGCTTGCTGGCCGCGTTCAGGGTCGCCTCGGCCTTGGTCACCAGCTCGTCCTGGGACTTCTTCAGCATCTCGGTGGTCGCCGCGCGCAGGGTCTCCCCCAGAAGCCGGTTGTTGTCCGCGCGGGTCTGATCGAGCTCCTGGCGGACGGCCTGCACCGTCGCAGCTTGCTCCAGTAGCGCCTGTTTCTGCATGAGCAGCTCGGCTAGCTGCGTCTTGAGCTCCTGAATCTCCGTGCGTAGGACCGACTCCTTCGCCTTCAGCTCGGCGATCGAGAGCTCGGTCTCGCAGAGCCGACGGCTAGTTTCCGCCCTCCGCCCCTGCTCCGCCTGAAGCTCCAGATGCAAGCGCTGTGCATCAGTTTCCTTCCGCTGGAGACTGGTCCGAGTCGCCTCCGACTCGGCGCCGAGTCGGCCGAGCTGCTCGTCCAGTGTTCTGCGCTCGGTCAGCGCGGTGGTGTGTGCCTGACTCAATTCGGCCACTTGCACCTGGGCCCTGTCCCGCTCAGCACGCAGCGCATCCGCCTGCTCGGTAGCCTGCTTGCGCTGCTCCTCGGCGAGCTTCAACGCGGCACTTTCCTGTGCCGTGCGACTGCGGGCGATCAGATAGGCGACCGTGGCGCTGACCAGCGTTAGCACGATCGCCGATGCGACAACGTAGACGGCGTTCATCTCAGCCCGCCCGCTTCCAGTCCTGGCACCCGTTGGTCTCGAAGTACTCGCCCTTTTTCACGGCCACCCTGGTCTGCCCCTTGGTGTTGTCGTTGGCGATGATGGCGTCGAGCTCACCGGAGGCGTTCTTCAGGCGGGCCCAGTAGCAGTTGTCGCCGTCGGCGCCGGCCGTCTTGTAGGTGCCGGGCTTGATGTCCTCGCCGACGAGGTACTGGCCGTCGCCGGGGACGACGGTCCGCGGGCCGCTTTCCTTACCCTGCGCCGCCAGGGGCTCAGAGGTGGCCGTCTCGACGACGGTGGACGGTGGCTCAGCTTGCTCGGTTTCGGTCACCGTAACGGTGGGGCGGGGGGAGGCCGAGTTCTCGGCGTCGCCACCCGAGCCGACGCCCACACCGATGATCAGCGAGACGACGGCGGTCAGACTGTGAGCCAGGAAGCGCCGGCCGCGGGGTGTCGGGCGCGGCGTGGGGGCGGCAGGCTGTCGGCCTGACTGGGCGATGGGCTGCTGGTACGGCGGCTGTGGATACGAGCCCGCGCTGGGGACGTGATTGGTCATGCAGAGTCCTCTCGCGGTCGGACGCTGAGCCCGAAGGGGTTGATGAGAGAACTGTGACTCGAGAGTCTTGACGACCACTTACTGAATGCCGATAACACCGCTTTTCACGACTATTTGCCCACTGCCCGCCCTCATTACGAGCAAGCGACTCCTTGCCCGCTACAACGAGCTTGTCGGCGAGCACCATGGTGCGCCATGCGGAACGCTGGCCTGTCAGGGTGGCGTGGCCTGCAGCGATCGACTCGTCCAGCCTCCCCTGCGCGGCCTGGGTCGGTCCGAGGATCAGCAAGGCTTTTCGATGACGCGGTTGGCGTCAATCGATGGGTGCTCACCACAAGCATCAAGATTTCATGGCCGAATTTCAGAAGCTTGCAAGGGAGCACGCCAAACTCCCTCCGGCCTTTCAGGCCATGGAAGCGGAGAATGCACTGCCTCGGTACTACCGGTCTGAGCGGGCGGGCCGCCGACGAGTAGGTGTCGTGGGTGGGGCACGGCGTGGACTGGTCGAGCCCGAGCCTGGAACAGATGGAGAACGAAACACCCCCAGACGTTTCGAGTGCTGTGCTCAGCCCCGGATACGCCGGGCCCCAGTAGTTCACCGAACTCTGCCCGTGCGGTCGCGATGACGGCTGCCGGGTCGTCGGCGGGGCGCAGACCGAAGGTCGTCTCAAGCCAGGACAGGAACCTCTCGCGGGGTCGCGTCACACCAGATGCCGGTGTCGGTGAGCCCGGCGATCAGTTAAATGAGCTCCCGGACGTCGCGGGCGACGAGGTGGATGCCGCCTTCGTCGCCCAGCGCGACGACCGGCGGGGTGGCCAGGTCCGCGCGGTCATCCTTGCGCCAGATGGCGTACATCGACCCGCTGCTGTTGGCCTGCGCGAAGCTGATCATCCGCTCGGAGAGTTCCGGATTGGGATCCCCGTAGACGTCGTATTCCTACATCGGCGTCCAATTTCTCAGCCACGCCCCCGGGCGCCTGTTTCCGCGGCTGTCCGGGAGTATGCCTTGGCGAAGGCGCCGGTCCCCCTCGAGGGAGTCGCCTTACTGCGGCGTTGGCCATCGCCGGGAGGCGACAACGGGTACGGTCAGCGTGTGGCCGTGGGTTCCCCTGACACAAAACTGATCACCCTGCGTGGCAATTCGGGGTCCGGCAAGACCAGCATCGCGCGTGCCGTACGAGACGCCTACGAGCGTCGCGGACTTGCGTTGATCAGTCTTACCGACCGCGCTCGTTGGATCCACGTCCTGACCTTGGCATTCACGTCGTGGACATGTGTGTGACGTGTTGTCACGCTGTTCGCATCCGGCCATCCTCGGGGACGGGCAATCCGATGTCGCGGCAGATTCGCTGGATCGTCTCGTCCAGCGAGGACTCTTGAGGAATCAGTGCTTCCTCGGGCAGGCCGAGCCAGTCGTCATCGTTTGCCGACACCCGGCACGGCGGGCGCAGACGCTTGGCACGTTCGTGATCATTTCATGGCGCTCAGTCCAGCAGCATTACCGGCGGGACCCCATGCTTGCCCGGCGGGCTTCCCCTGGCCAAAGCCCACCGGGCGCTGATGGCAGGACCGCAGGCCGCCGGGGCGCCGCGGCGGCTGCTACGAGAAGGCGGTAAGGAGAAGTGTCACCTGATGACCACCAGGTGACTGCTGTCCGCTCGGCGATTTGTCGGAGTTCAGGGAATGCTTGGAGAGCGTCACCGCGAGCGATCAGCCGCTGACACGCCGCGCGAAACACCCGAACCGCACCGGAAGGAATCTCACGCCATGACCGCGACCGCGCCCAAGGCCCCGACTGCACCAGGGGTGCGGTCCTGGTGGGGAATCCCGTACGCCACCGCCGAGCGATACCGCCGCCCCGTGCTCGCGGACTTCGATCCGCACCGGCCCTACGACCGCAAGGGCGTCGTCTCCGTCCAGCCCGACAGCGGCGACTGGCTCGAAGCGGACAGCGGGATGGGCGAGGACTGCCTGAACCTGAACGTGTGGGCTCCCGAGCAGCCAGCTGACAAGGCGCTGCCGGTGACCGTGTACATCCATGGCGGCGGATTCGAGTACGGCGCGAACACGCAGATCACCTCGAACGCCGCCGGTCTCGCCGCGTCGGGGCGTGTGGTGAGCGTGTCGGTCAACTACCGGCTCGGCGCACTGGGCGCGGTCTCGCTGTCGCAGTACGGCGGGCGGCTCGCCGAGGCCAGCAACCTCGGCCTGCAGGACGTCATCGCCGCACTCACCTGGGTCAAGCAGAACATCGCCTCCTTCGGTGGCGACCCCGACGACGTCACCGTCTTCGGCCACAGCGCCGGCGCCTACTCCACCTTCGGGCTGCTCGGGGCCTCCTCCGCGGACGGCCTGTACCGGCGGCTGGCCGGGTTCTCGGGCGCGCCCTCGCGTCTCGTCCCGGCCTGGTGGGCCGAGGAGCTCGCGGAGCGGTTCGTCACCGAACTCGGTGTCGCGGGCAACCCCGACAAGCTGATCGATCTCGACGCGGCGTCCCTGGTGGCCGCCCTGCGCAAGGTCTGTCCGACGGATCTCGGAGTCCGTGGCGGCATGGACAACCAGAGCCTGGGCGTCGTCCTGGACGCCGAACAGCCCGGCGGGGTGCTGCACGCCCACCCCCTGGACGTCCTGGCCTCGGGTTCGCACCGGGACATCGACGTCCTGTTGAGCACGACCAGTGACGAGATGGGCTGGTGGGTGGCGAACGACCTGGACCGGTTCGACCCGCACACCGTCGACCGCGTCACCGACGAATTCGCGGGGTGGCGCATTCCCCGCTCCCGCGCCAAGAGGATCGTCGATGCCTACGACCAGGGCGGCCGTACCCCTGCCGAGGTCCGCGCCGCGTCCCTGACGGACTACATTTTCACGCTCCCCGCAGCTCGCGGTGCTCTGGCCCACGCCGCCGCGGGCGGCAATGCCCATCTCCTCATGATCGGGCCCGCCGAGGGTGCGCCCGCCGTGCACGGCACCGAGATGTACGCCCTGGTCGGCCAGGAACAGCCGGGCCGCAGCCCTGAACAGGCCGACCGTGACACGCGTATCCGAGACATCGTCCTCGACTTCGTCACCGGCGAGCAGACCCGCCTGTGGCCTGCCGTCACGGACCGGCCCACCTCGGGAAGTGTCGGTAACCCTCCCTATGAGCCCAGTGCCCGCTACCAGGCGGTCCTCGACCGGTTCGAGAACATCGCCCGCCCCTGAGGAGAACCGGGCGGTCCGGAACAGCGCGCCCCAGGGGGCGAACAGAGTAAGGAACTCGACATGAGCCAACCGACAGCAGCGAGCGACGCCGCACCGGCGACGATGCGGGCCGTCGTCGTCACCCGGCCCGGCGGCCTCGACGCACTGGAGATCAGGGATGTGCCGGTGCCCGTACGCGAGCCCGGCTGGGTGCGGATCAGGGTGAAGGCGTTCGGCGTCAACGAGTCCGAGGTCAGCACCCGCATGGGCGAGTCGGATGCGGAGGTTACCTACCCGCGCGTCCCTGGCATCGAGGGCGTCGGCGTGGTCGATGAGGCCGACGAGGACAGCGGGCTGAGGCCGGGACAGCAGGTGGCCACGATGATGGGCGGCATGGGCCGCTCGTACGACGGCGCGTACGCCCAGTACGTGACCGTCCCCGCGGCGCAGGTCATCCCGTTTGAGTCCGGCCTGCCGTGGGAGGTCGTCGGTGCGCTTCCGGAGATGTTCCAGACCGCCTACGGATCGCTGACCACCGGCCTGGACCTCAAGGCCGGGCAGACGCTACTGATCCGCGGCGGCACCTCGACGGTCGGGCTGAGCGCGGCCACGATCGCGAAGGACCTCGGAGCCACCGTGCTGTCCACCACCCGCAGCCCGGACAGGGCCGGGCAACTGCGGGCCGCGGGCGTCGACCATCCCCTCCTCGACAGCGGCACGATCGCCGACCAGGTGCGCGAGCTGATGCCGGAGGGTGTCGACGCCGTACTGGAGCTGGTGGGCTGCTCGGTCCTCGCCGACACCCTCCGCACCGTCCACCGGCACGGCACGGTCTGCTTCACCGGAGCCCTGGCGGGCCAGTGGACGATCCCCGACTTCACCCCGTTCATGATCCCCAACGGGGTGCGGCTGACGTCCTACGGAGGTCAGGCCACCGACCTCCCGGCCGACGTCTTCGCCCGCCAGCTCCAGGCCATCGCCGCGGGGAGCCTCGAAGTCCCGGTCGCGAAGGTCTACCACGGCCTGGAACAGGTCCGTGACGCCCAGGCCGGCGTCGAGTCCGGCACCACGCCGGGCAAGCACGTCGTCGTCCTGGATGACTGAGACGTGGGCAACTCTGAAACGACAAACAACCGCGCACGATGCCTGCCGGTCGACGACGGCCGGCCACAGCATCCCTAAGAGGAACTGGCACTCGAGTTGGAGAAGCCCTTGATGGACGGCCCAGCCCGGGCATCCCACCCGGCGCCTGCCAGCAGGCGCCGGGCTTCCAGGAGGCGCCGCTCGTCGATGAGTTCCCGTACCCGCTGCCAGCAACACCCGAGAGAGCAGGATCCATATGAGAATCCGACTGACCGCCGGAGAGATCGTCCTCACCGCAACCCTCGACGACAACGCGACGGCACGCGACTTCGCCTCGCTGCTTCCGCTGACGCTGCAGATGGACGACCTGCTCACGCGCGAAAAGTACGGTCACCTGCCCCGGTCTCTGACCGCAGGGGGCAAGCCGCAGTTCGGCTACGAGAGCGGCAACATCGCCTACTGGTCACCCGGTCCCGACATCGCCCTCTTCTATGCCCACGACGGCCAGTCCATCCCCGACCCCGGCATCGTCATCCTCGGCCAAATCGACTCGGGGGCCGATGCCTTCAAGAAGTACGACGGCACGGTCGACGTCACCATCGAGGCCATCGACTGAGCCCCGCCCGGAAACCACCGAGAACCGTCAGCCGGCCTCGCCGGCCGCGAAGGCGGCCGGGGTGAGGCCGGTGCGGTCGCGGAAGAAGCGGCCGAAGTTGGCGGGATCACTGAAGCCGAGGTGGACGGCCACAGACCGGGCATCCCACCGGGCAACTCCCAGCAGGCGCCGGGCTTCCAGCAGGCGCCGCTCGTCGATGAGCTCGCGTACTCCCTTGCCGGTGGCGTCCCGGGCGGCGCGGCTGAGGGTGCGGACCGAGCAGCCGAGCAACTCGGCGTAGTCCGCGGCTTGGTGGAGCTCGCGAAAGTGCAGCTCCAAGGCGTCCAGGAAGCGTCCGTACCGGTCGGCGCGGCCCGCGTGGGCCGTGGCAGTGCCGATGGGGGCGATGCCCGGGGAGTTGGCCAGGCGCAGCAGCAGTGATTCGAGCAGGCTGCGCCGCAGGGCGTGGTGGATGTCGAGGGGGCGGCGCCCCAGTGCGCGGTGTTCGTCCAGGAGCTGGAGTGCGGTCTGCCGGAGCCAGGCGGTGTCGTCGGGGTGCGGGGTCAGCACGGCAGGGGCCTCGTGCGCGGTGAGTGGGGCCAGGAGACGGGCGAGGTCGGGCCGCAGCACGTCCGGTTCGAACAGGATGAACGGGCCGCGGGCCGCGCCGGGCGGATGCCAGCACTGCGCGTGCCCGGGACGCACCCACAGCCACTGGCCGGGGGTGACGGTCCGCGTGACGTGGTCGACGTCGTGCCGCAGCTCACCCTCGGTGACGGCGATGAGGTAGTGGAAGGTGGCGCGGCCCGGACGGGGCGGGTTCCAGGGCCAGTCGTCGTGGTGGGCGAAGAAGTCCTCGACGGTGCTCACCTCGAGGCCGTACGGGGTACCGACCGGGGGCTGGAAAGCGAACAGCGGAACCGCGGCCGGACTGGCCGCGCTTCCGCTCGGGCCGGGGTGTCGCTTGTCGACCATCACGTGTCCGCAGTCTACCGCCCTTCTGCTCGGCTGCGGCGGAAGGATGGACGTGCCACCGCGCCCGCGCGGTGCACCCTCCGCGTCCTTCGATGCCACAGTCCGTCACCACCTGAGGAAGGCAACGCCCCATGAACGGATCGGCCCTGCACAAGACCGCCGCCGAATGCGCGGAGGAACTCCCGGGATCCCAGCTGGAGCACCCTTTCGGCCCCGCCTGGGAGGTCTACAAGGTGCGCGGCAAGGTGTTCATGCTGATGACCGAAATTCCGGGGCGGCCTGTCGTGATCCTCAAGGCGGACCCCGTAGAGGCCCACGCCCTCCGGGAGCAGTACAGCCATATCACCCCCGGCTATCACATGAACAAGAAGCACTGGATCACCGTGGAGGGCGGAGAAGGCGTCGACAAGGGGCTCGTCAGGGAGCTCGTCACCGACTCCTACCGGCTCGTCGTCGCCCACCTGCCCAAGGCCGATCAGCCCGTCGACCCGCACACCTACGGCATCGGCGCACGGGCGGCCCGGTGAACGCGGCCGGTGACCGGCTCCAGGACACCGCCCGTCAGGCGGCCCTGGCCCTGGCCGACGTCAGCCACGGCTACCCCTTCACCGCGGGACTCGACGTGTACAAGGTCGCGGGCAAGGTGTTCCTGATCGTCACCGACGACCCGGACGAACAGATCATCACGGTCAAGTGCGAACCCGAACACGCCCGCACGCTGGAACGCGGCTACGCCTCGATCACACCGGGCCGCTACCTCGACAAACGCCCCTGGATCTCACTGGGGCCGGGACCCGGCATCACCGAGCGGCTGATCACCGACGCGGTCGAGGATTCCTGCGACCTGGTCGCCGGGCGGCTGCCGCGACGCGACCGCCCCAGTCGTACGCGATAACCGGACGGGGTCCGCTCGGCGGGCAGCAGCACGTACCCGATCTCGGCGCGCTCGGCTGGCGGCCTGTCGTGGAACCGCATCTCACGGGTGGATGGGGTGGAGAAGCTGGGCTTCGAGGTCGGCGATGCGCTTGTCGAGAAAGCGGTTGTTGGAGCGGGCGGTTTGGAGTTTTTCGGCGAGGCTGCGGTTCTCGCTGGTGAGGTCGCGTATGCGCCTTTTGAGGGTGCTGTTTTCGGTCGCGACTCGCTGGACGGTGTCCTCGGTGTATTCGGCTTGGAGATCGCGGATCTGGCCCAGCATGATGGCGATCCGTTCGCGTTGGGTGTTGACCTCCGCGTAGGCCGCCTTCAGGGCCTCCTCGGAGTTGAGAGCTCGTTCACGCCAGGTGGCGTCGGCATGGGGGTCTGGGGCTGCCGTTGCTGGGCGGCGAGTGGGTGCCGGTCCCAGAGCGGCGATCATGAGGGCTTGGGCGTCGGGGTTCTGATAGAGGAATGAGCGCGAGACTCCGGCTCGGCGAGCGACGGCGAGGTAGGTGAGGGCGGCGTGTTCACGGCGGATGGCGCGCAGGGCGTCCTGGACGGCTTGCAGCTTCACGGTGGAGGCGTGCTGCCGGCCCGCCGCACCATGCTCCGCGCGCCAGCCGTCGCCCACGGCTGCCCGGTGTCGGGGCCGCTGAGCTGGACCAGCACCATCCCGTGGCTGGTCGCTGCCTCCCTTGGGTACTCGATGGTCATGTACTCGAAGTAGGTGTGGATCATGGCCGGGCTGACCCGCCTTATCTGACCCCCGTGCACCGTCCCGTTCACCACCTGCCAGGGGTGTTTGGTCTTGACCCGGGCACGGTTGGCGTTGTCGTCCCGATGGCAGATGTGGACGTGAGGACTCCTGTTCTGGGCGCACTCGGCGTTCTCCCGCAGATGCAGGTCCACCAGATGCAGTCCGCACAGCTCCCCAATACGGAAACCGCCGTCATACAACCAGGTCACCACCATCCGGTCCCGAGCAGTGTCGACCTCCTCCAGCAGCCGCCCGCGAGCGTCATCAGACAACATCTTGGGATGGCGGCGCTGCACCCGTCGCGGCGACAGCGGGTTCGACGGCATCGAGATCATCACATGCCCCAACAGCACACGATTCCGGTCCGCCCTGCTAGGCAGCCGGGTCTGGTCCAGCGCCTCGCCCAGATCCGGGTTGCGGCGATCCCGCTGAGCCATCCCCAGGTAGAACGCCTTCAGCAAGGAAGCCGTCGTGCTCAGCGTGGTCCCGCTGTAGGGCTTCTTGCCCACCCGCCACGGCTCCCCGAACGGCATCCGCACCTCAGCGCCGAGGATGCCCATGTACCGCTCAAGGTCCTGCAACGAGACCGACTCGACCGTCAGCGCCTCACGCTCCATCCACCGGAGGTGATCCACCAGAAGGTACGCGTACGTCCGCTGCGTCCCCGGCTCGCTGTCGTACCGTCGCAGATACCGATCAGCGTCCTCATGGACCGAACCCTCCGGCCACACGATCGTCCAGCACCGCTGGCCGTTGCCTAGCCGAACCTCCTGCACCCTAGGCAACCCGATAACGGGCACGCGAGCCATAAACCCTCCATAGCGGCACGTCAAACACGTGACGGTCATGGAAGGGTTATACAGGACGAAACATCACGAACACCCACTACAGCGCACGTGGCGTACATCGCTGGGTTCGGTCAGTAAGATCAGTCAGGATGTGGTGCGGCGCGACATTCTGCGTGAGCGGGATACGCCCGGCGGGGTGAACATCGGGCTGATCGATCTCATGTGCCGCCATGCGCTGGATTCCGGGTACCACGTGCTGCTGGAGGGGATTCTCACCCGGAGCCGTTACGGGGAGATGGTGCATGCCCTGCGTCACGACCACCGCGGGACCACGGCGCTGTTCTACATGGACATCTCGCTGGAGGAGACCCTGCGCCGGCATGCGACCCGGCCACAGGCCACGCAGTTCGGAGGCGCGCAGATGGGCGAGTGGTATCGCGAGCGAGACCTCCTCGCCTGCGGGTCCGAGATCGTGATCGGGGAAGACACT
The DNA here is from genome assembly GCF_040605905.1 of Nonomuraea sp. NPDC005501. Taxonomy (NCBI): domain Bacteria; kingdom Bacillati; phylum Actinomycetota; class Actinomycetes; order Streptosporangiales; family Streptosporangiaceae; genus Nonomuraea; species Nonomuraea sp. NPDC005501. Next base: position 25,856 of record NZ_JBEXDT010000102.1, read on the forward strand.
TCCTTGGAGGAAGCGGTACGCCACATCATGACTACGGCTGGCCTTGAGACGACCTGAGACCCTCGGAGAACCGAGAAACCCCAGCTCAGCGTACTGAACTGGGGTTTCTCATCGTGTTGTGCGCCGCCAGGGACTCGAACCCCGGACCCGCTGATTAAGAGTCAGCTGCTCTAACCAACTGAGCTAGCGGCGCCCGCAACAGGTGTAACTGTAGCAGCCGCCGCGGACCACCCGCACACTCAGCCGAGGCCGGCGGCCAGCCGGGTGTACGCGTCCAGGACCAGGTCCCAGAACCTCTTGACGTCCAGCGACGTCGCGACCAGGGCGTTCGGCCGGCGATCGCGCAGTTTGAAGTCGGTGACGGTCATCCCGGAGGTGTACCGGCCGGCCGTCTCCACCTGGACCACGGCCGGCACGCAGGTGAACAGCGACGGGTCCAGGACGTAGGCGATCGCGCAGGCGTCGTGGATGGCCGGGCCACCGTCGGCCGTGACCATCCCGTACGCCGTGGCGGCCGGCACCACCAGTTGTTCGGCGAGCCGGCCCAGGGGGCGCAGGCGGTCCAGGACGTCGGTGGTCACCAGGGCGGTGAGCGTGACGTCCAGGCCGAGCATCGTGACGGTCCAGCCGGCGTCGAAGACGATGGCGGCGGCCTCGGGGTCGGCGAGGATGTTGAACTCGGCCGCCGGGTTGGTGTTGCCCCGCGTGTACGAGCCGCCCATGATGACGAAGTCGCGGGCCCACTCCACCACGCGCGGCTCCTTGCGCACGGCGAGCGCGACGTTGGTCAGCGGGCCGATGGCCACGAGCGTGATCTCACCGGGGGCCGCGCGCAGGGTCTCCACGATGAAGTCGACCGCGTGCCCGTCCCCGGCGGGGCGGGTGGCCGCAGGCAGGACGGCGTTGCCGAGGCCGGAGCTGCCGTGGACCTGCTCGGCGCGGATGACGTTCCGCAGCAGCGCGCCGGGGCTGCCCGGCACGACCGGCACCTCCCCGAGGTCGAGGAACTCCCTCAGGGCCAGCGCGTTGGCGGTGGTGAGGGCGAGGTCCACGTTCCCGCCGACCGTGGTGACGCCGGCGAGCTCCAGGGAGGGGGAGCCGGCCACCAGGGCGAGGGCCAGGGCGTCGTCGATGCCGGGGTCACAGTCGATGAGGAGTTTTGTCACGGATGAACCTTATGAGCTCACCGGACGGCCGCGACGCCTGACTCCGAACATGAGTCGGGGCCGGGCAGTTCCCCCAAACCTGCCCGGCCCCGATCGAAGGCGGTCCAGGCCGACGCTTCCCCCAAAACGCCGGCGGTCCCGCACTTGCGGACCACGGTCCCCCTCCGCGTCCGCTTCGGTAAAAGCTGTTCTGGCCAGTCGGCGTACCTTCTGACCTGCCTCGACACTACCGAGCGGAATGCAACGGACGCGTCATAACGGGGTCGAATATCGGCCTAATCCGGCTATGAAAGCTCCAACCGGACCTCCGTGCCCTCCTGGAGGGACCGGCTCACCGTGCAGTACTTCTCGTGCACCCGCTCCGCCACGGCCCGGTAGACCTCACCGGCCTCCTCCGACGGCAGCTCGACGTCGTACGTGATCGTCACGGGACCGAGGAGGTTCGGCTCGGCCTTGTCGGCCGCCACCGTCATCGCCAGCCGCACCAGCCGGTGCCCTCTCTGGGCGGTCAGCGGCTCCACCGTCACGATGTTGCAGCCGCCCACCGCGGCCAGCAACAGCTCTACCGGCGTGAAGACCCCGTCCTCGTCGCCGCCGCCCATCCGGACCTCGGCGCCGCGGGCGTTGGTCGCCCTGAATCCGCCGTCATCGGTCCGCTCAACACGCACGTTAGCCATGTTTTAGACCCTACTCAGATACCTCTCATGTTCGGCACGCATCGTTAATGTCATGGTTGGTAAGGCGAAAACGGATCAGTGGCCCGTCCTGTTCTGGTGCGGGGTGGCCGTGGCGGAGTTCGGTGCGATCCAGCCCGGCTTCGGGTACCCGTGGCGTCCCACGGCCTACGCGATGGCGGCCTTACTCGTCGCCCTCGGATTACTGTCGGTCAAGGCCGCGGACCTGCTGCGCTCCGAGGCGGCCCGGCAGCGTCTGCGGCTGGCGACGTACCTGGCGGCCGTGCTCGTGCCGGTGCACCAGCTCAGCTCCACCGCGTACGTGACGGGTCTCAGCCGCACCGGCTCCCTCATCCTGTACGGCATGGCGGCCGTGATGGCCGTCTGGCACCACACCACGCCGGCACCGGCGCAGGGTGCGCTGATCGTCGCGTCCGGCCTCGGCCCCGCCCGGCTGCGGCAGCTGCTGTCGAGCCGCGCGGACGACACCGTGGTCATCTACCGGGCCGACCGGCTGACCCCCGAGCTGCGCGACCTCCAGGCCGAGTACGGCCTGCTGGTGGTGGTCGGCGACGAGCACGACCCCCGCGTCAAGGAGCGGGTCAGCGCCTCGGGGCTACGGCGCCAGGTGCCCGACATCGCCACCCGCGAGGTGGTCGTGGCCGGCCCGCGGCCCTTCCGGAGGTACGTCCGCGGGGCCCTGTCCCGTCTCGCCGTGCCCGGCGCGCGGATCAGGACGGCCGACGCCGCGACCCGGCTGCTCCGCATCGCCCCGCGGCGGGTAGAAGACACACAGAGCGTTTGACCAGCTCGCGGCACCGGAGCACTTAGGGCGGCATTACGCCCGATATGGGAGGGTTACAGCCCGCAGGTGAACAAGGAGGCAAGGTGACGACTTTTCCCGGTAGCACCCGCGTCGAGATGATCGCCGGCATGCGGGTCGAGGTGGACATCCGCACCCCGCTGCCGACCCGGGAGCTCGCCCCCCTGCTCGACAACGCGTTCGCCTGGCTGCGCTGGGTGGAGGACACGTTCGACCCGCGCCTCGAGGGCAGCCAGATCGGGCGGCTGAACCGCGGCCAGACCATCGAGCAGATCCCCGAGCTGATCGAGGTGCTGCACCGCTGCGACGAGCTGAGCGCCGCCACCGGCGGCTGGTTCGAGCCCCGCATCAACGGCGTCATCGACCCCTCGGGCTACATCAAGGGCTGGGCGCTGGAGCGGCTCTCGCGCGCCCTGGCCAACACCGGCGCGGGCGACCACCGCATCGACGCGGGCGACGACATCAGGCTGCGCGGCTCGGCCGCGCCCGGCCGCCGCTGGGAGGTCGGCATCCGCGACCCGCGCACCGGCCTGGTACGCGCGGTGGTGGCCGCGCACGACCTCGGGATCGCCACCTCGGGCGCCTCGCCCGTCGTCGATCCCCGTACGGGAGTGCGGCTCGCCACCTTCAACTCCGTCACCGTGCTCGGCCCGGACCTGGGCGTCGCCGACGCCTACGCCACCGCCATGTACGCCATGGGGCCGGTCCGCGCCCGGCGCTTCGCCGCCGAGACCGCGTCGCGGGGGCCGTACCAGACCATGATCATCGAGCGGGACGGGCAGGAGTACGTCACACCGGGCTTCGCCGCGCAGACCGTGGAGACCCGTCTCGCCGGATGACGGCGGGCCCCCGAGCGGGCCGGCGCTAGGCGTCCGGGTGCTTGGCCAGGTACTCGATGTAGATGGGCCGGAGCGCGTCGCCCAGCTCGCCCTCGCCGGCCGCCAGGGCGTCGCTGAGCAGGGCGGAGACGCGGCTGAGGTCGGCGGCCGTCTCCATCTCGTTCCCGGTGCTCGCCTCCGCCGCCGGGATGACCTTCAGCAGGTTCCACAGGAACCCCAGATCCCCGTGGCGCACGGCGTAACGGACGGCGCGATCGTGCAGCTCGCTGGCGGGCAACGACTCCAGGCCCTCGGTGTTCATCTGATCTCCTCCCAGGGCCCTCCTTCCCTCCGCGAGCACGCGATAACGGGAGGCCACCACGCCGGCACCCCGCCCTGTCCCCCGAGTCCGTAAAGGCCGCGGCAGCGCCCGGCGCGGCGTGATCCCCGACCGCGTAGTGTCGAAGCCCCTCGCCCCCTATCGGCCCCCTTGCCGGAATGGGAGGATCTCCCAGCGTGAGATTCATCATCAGGACCCTGGCGGCCGCGGTCGCCCTGTGGGTCGCCATCCAGTTCCTCGACGGCATCCGCGTCACCACCGCCGAGAACTCCCCCAAGTACTGGGGCACGCTGCTCGTCGTGGCGCTGATCTTCGGAATCGTCAACGCCATCGTGAAGCCGATCGTCAAGACACTCGGCTGCGCGATCATCGTTCTCACGCTCGGAGTGTTCCTGCTCATCATCAACGCGGCGATGCTGCTGCTGACGAGCTGGATCGCGGGGCAGCTCGACATCCCCTTCCATGTGGACGACTTCTACCCGGCCGCGTTCTGGGGCGCGATCATCATCAGCGTCGTGAGCTGGGTGCTCGGGATGATCATCCCGGACGGCGACTGACGACGTGGACCGGCTGACCCTCGACGGCACCGGCCTGAGCTGCGCCGGCGTCCAGCAGCATGTCGACGGCGATTCGCCCGGCGGCGGCGGTGGGCATGGCGATGGTGGTGAGCTTGGG
>NZ_JBEXDT010000103.1:0-29936 GCF_040605905.1 Nonomuraea sp. NPDC005501
CACGTGGGCGCCCGCCGCGGCGGCCAGCCGCACCAGGGGCAGGCCGAGCGCGCCGCCCGCGCCGGTCACCAGCACGCGGGAGCCCGGCTTGAGCTCGGCGGCGTCGATCAGGCTGAGCGCCGCCGGGCCCACCTGGATGAGCGCGGCGGCGTCGCGCAGCCGCACCTCGCCGGGCACCGGCACGACCGTCGCCACGTCCGCCACCGCCAGCTCGGCGTACCCGCCGCCGGAGGGCAGCAGCGCGGCCACGCGCCGCCCGGCCCACGAGGGATCGACCCCCTCGCCGGTCGCGAGCACGCGCCCGGCCACGCCGGTGCCGGGCACGTAGGGCGGCTCGTGGGAGAACCACTCACGCCCCCACCCCGACCGCAACTGCGCGTCCAGCGACATGACGTCCACGACCGCGACGCCGATCAGCACCTGTCCCGGCCCCGCGACGGGGTCCGGAGCCTCCCGCGGCTCCAGCACCTCGGGCCCGCCGAACCTCGTCACCTCGATGGTCTTCATGCCACCGAGCATGCAACCCCAAGCGCGATTGAGGTCAAGCCGCTATCCGCCCAGCAGCTTCTGCGTCTGCTGGACGACGGTCAGCACGGTCAGCGTGCCGAAGAAGGCGATCGACCAGACCAGCGCGGCCAGCCGGTACGACCGGACCTTGATGGCGGCCGGCAGGGCGCGGCGGTTCAGCACGATGAGCAGGATCGAGTACACGAACATCATCACGGCCGCGAAGCTCGCCGACAGCACCAGCAGGATCAGCGGCTGGTCGAAGCCGAGCAGCAGGACGGCGATGCCGACCAGCGTCATGGCCCAGACCACGATGAAGTAGACCCGGTTGACCGAGACGGCCCGGTCCCTCAGGTAGACGGTCTTGATCGTGTCGGACGCCAGCCGCGAGGTGTAGTCCACGATGCCCATCGCCGAGGCGAACAGCGCCAGCGCCCCGATCACCCAGAACAGGACCCCGAACCACGTGCCGACCTCGCTCTGCAGCGTCTCGCCCTCCACCTTGAGGAACCCGATGCCGTTGGCCAGGCCCGGCTTCCCGTGCACGGTCGAGTAGGCCAGCATCGACATGAACGCGATCGTCAGGAACGACACCAGCGCGAACGTGGTGGCCTGCTCGACGTTGGCGAAGCGCCACCAGGCCCGCCACCGGGCCAGGTTGGCCTTGGTGGGCGCGAACTGGAAGCCCGTCGAGGAGGCCGCCTCCTCGTGCCCGGTGACCGGGCTGACCAGGCGCGGCACGTACAGGCCCATGCCGAAGCCCTTGTCGCGGATCCAGTTGCTCTGGCACAGGTTCTGCCCGCCGCCCGCGCCCGCGTAGGCGATGGCGCCCATGAGCAGCGCGAAGTCCAGCGGCGGCACCGGGACGCGGGCGCCCACCGTCAGCCCCTTGCCCAGCTCCACCCAGCTCTGGGCGGTGATGGCCAGCACGACCGCCACCACCACCAGGATCGTCACCAGGGCGATCTTCACGAAGATCACCCGTTCCAGCGCGACGTAGATGACCGGCGCCAGCGTCAGCCCGAGCGCGATCACCAGCAGCATGCCGATCGCGATCCAGCGCACGCTGCCCTGGCCGGAGCCGGTCAGGTACGTGACCATGGTGGCCGACGTGGTCACCCAGCCCGGCCACAGGTTCGACGCGAGGGTCATCGCGACGAACACGATGCCCCAGTGCCGCCACATCCGGCTGAACCCGGTCAGCGCGGTCTCCCCGGTGGCCAGCGTGTAACGCTCGATCTCCATGTTGAGGAACCACTGCGTGATGATGCCGATCGCCGCACCCCAGATGAACACCAGCCCGACCTGGGAGGCGATGTACGGCCAGAGGATGAACTCGCCGGAGGCGAGCCCCACGCCCGCGCCCACCAGCCCCGGGCCGATGATGCGCCAGGGGGAGCGCGGCGGTTCGGGTAGGTCGCGGACAGTGACGGACGGCAGGACTCGTGCGGGGACGGTCGGAGTGAACTCCGTCATCGCGGATCTCCTTGTTCGACTCCCGGAGGGAGCTCAAACCAGCGGAAACCCGTTTATTTCCTGGTTTTCACTGACATATTCACATTTGCACAAGATTCGCGGTCAAGCTCCGAGAGCCGGTCCGCCCGCGCCTCGTGTCGCCACCACGTACGCGCCGGCGTCCGTGAACCCCACCACCCGGCCGCCCTCCCGCATCAGACCGCCCAGCACGTCACGCACGGCCAGCCGCCACGCCTTGGCCGCGCCCGGGTCCCGCCGCCGCAGCGTCTCGATGTCATGCGGCGTCGCCACCAGCACCACCGGCCCGTCCGCGCGCCCCCTCACCGGCCGCTCGTCCTCCACACCCAGCCCCACGGTGTACGGCGGGGGCGGCGTGTCGGCGGGCGGCCCGGCCAGGTCCCAGACCGTGACCAGCCGGTCGGACTCGTCGCCCTGGTTGATCGCGTCGGTCATCGTGCCGTAGAAGCTCTCCACGTACGCCTCCGGCCGGGCGCCGAGCTTGGCCAGGTTGAAACGGGCGTTGCGCCGCACCAGCGGATCGAAGGTCCAGCTGATCCGGTCCAGTCCGTGCTCCCGGCACCAGGCGCGCTGGTGCAGCTTGAGCGCGTACCCGATGCCGCGTCCGGCCCGCGCGCCGGTCACGTGCGAGTGCAGCGTGCGCTCCGCCGCCCGGAACCCGACCGACGCGCCCACCATGACGTCGTCCTGGTAGGCGGCGGCCACGTAGCCGCCCGCGTGCGCGAACGTGATCATCAGTTCGAGGGTGACGGGGGGATCGCCCGGACTGAAGTGCCAGATGTCGTCGAAGAGCCGGTAGACCTGCTGGAAGTCGCCGATCGCGTGCAGCTCCCGGACCACCACCCCGACCCGGGCCGCGGCCTCCTTCGCGTCCCGTCCGGCGGCGTCGCCCCCGGCCGCCGCCCGCTGCTCACCCATCAACGCACGCCCTTTCCCGTCATGCCCTTGTGCCTGATGCCGCTGTGCCTCGTGCCGTTGTGCCTCATGCCGCGGGCCCCCATGCTCCTGTGCCCGGGTCCGCGCTCCTGCCCGCCGGGCCCCGGCTCCCGGCGTCACCGGCGGCTTCGGAGGCCAGGGCGTACCCGGCTCCCCGGCCGTCGGCCCGCCGTACCAGCCGTCCCGCCGAGACCCGTACGGCGCTCTCCGTCTCGTCGCGCACGGACGTCGTCCCGGCCGCCGCGGCGACGCGCCCGCTCTCGTCGCACACGACCCGCACGCCCGGCCACGCGCCCGGAGGCAGGGCCGTCCGCAGGTGCGCGCCCACGCGGGCCAGCGCGAACCGCGCCAGCGGCCCCAGCTCACCCGGGTCGCCCGTCACCACGACCAGGGTGACCGGCAGTCCGGCGGGCGCGGCCCGTACGGCCTCCTCCAGCGCGGAGAGCCGGCGCAACCCGAGGAACAGCAGCAGCCCGTCGCTCCCCAGGTCGACGGGCGTCCCCAGCAGCGCGTCGGTGGCCGCCGGGGGCGCCCATGGGCCGTCCGGAGCGTACGGCTCCAGCGCCAGGACGGGCGGCAGCGGGGCGGGGCCGGGATCAAGCCCGGCGAGCCGCTCGCACGCCCGCAGGAGATCCTCCCGTGCCTCTCCCGGCTCCGCCCACCCGTGACCGTGCCCGAGAACGCGCCCGTGACCGTGCCCGAGAACGCGCCCGTGATCGCGCTCCTGATCGCGCCCGTGATCGCGCTCCTGATCGCGCCCGTGATTGCGCTCCTGGTCGCGTCCGAGGTCGTGCTCCTGATCGCGTCCGAGATCGTCCCCCCGATCGTGCTCCTGATCGCGCTCGTGACCGGTGCTGCGATCGTCGGCAGGGCCGGAGGCGAGGGCGGCACGCTGGGACGCTCCCTGGAGCATGGTCAGCGCCGCCGCCGCCACCCGCACCAGCCGCCGACCGGGCCGCGCGTCGAGCCGCTCCATGGCCAGTCCGAGCAGCGTCGCGTACAGGGTCATGAGCTGAGCGAACGCCGACCGGCTCGCATCGTCGGCCTGCACCTGCGGCACCAGCTCCCGCCACACGGCCGTCGCGCTCCCCGGCACGGGGTCGTCCAGCCATGCCCGCGCGACCGCCCCGAGCACCGTGGCCACGTCCCCGCCCGCTCCGGCCGCGGACGGGCGCCCGGAACGCGCGTCCCCCAGGAGCGGCCCGTCGGGCCCGTGTGACCCGTCGGGCCCATGCGACACGTCGGGCCCGTGCGACCCGTCCGGTCGGTCCGGCCGGTAGGCGTCGGCGAGGACGGAGAAGAACAGAGCCCGTTTGCCGGGAAAGTTCGAGTAGACCGCGCCCCGCGTGAGCCCCGCCCGCTCCGCTATGTCGTCGATCTTGACGTCGCGGAAGCCCCGCCCGGCGAACTCCGCACGCGCCGCGGCCAGGACGCGCGCCCGGTTGCGCTCCTGCGACTCCGCCCTCGTGATCCTCCCCATACGCTCACGATATCGCCCTGGCCATCGCCCGGATCAGGCCCCCGATCAGGCCAGCCGCTCCGCGAGGAACCGGCGCAGGTTCTCCCCGATGATCTTGCTGACGTCCTTCTCCGGCAGGCCGCGCCGGAGCAGCCCCTCGGTCACCAGAGGCAGCCCCCGGGGTCCCTCCAGACCCGGGACGGCCGCCTTCCCGTCCACGCCTCGCGGGTCCAGGTCCTCGCAGCAGGGCGGGGTCAGGTCCTCCATGACCTCGCGGATGAAGTCGGGGCCGAGGCCGACGTGGTCGACGCCGGCCACGCCCACCACGTGTTCGATGTGGTCCAGCACGTGGTCGAGCGTCGCCGCCCGGGCGTCCTCGGTGAGGAAGGGGGCGAAGAAGTTCACGCAGATGACGCCGCCGGTGGCGGCCACGCCGCGGATCTGGTCGTCGGTGAGGTTGCGGTGGTGGTCGCGCAGCGCGCGGGCCGCCGAGTGCGTGGCCATGACCGGCTCGGTGGCCAGTTCCAGGGCGTGGGCCACTCCCGGCGCGCCCAGGTGCGACACGTCGAACACCATGCCGAGCCGTTCCATCTCCTTCAGCGCGGCGACGCCGTGCGTGGTCAGGCCGCTGCCGGTCGCGTCCTCGCCGCTGCCGTCGGCCAGCGGCGTGCGGCCGAAGTGCGCGATCGAGGCGATCCGGACGCCGAGCCGGTACGCGGTCGAGATGAGCTCCACGCTCGCGTCCAGCCCCGGCATGCTCTCCAGCGCCAGGACCAGCGCGATCCGGCCCGACTCCAGGGCCTCCTCCACATCGGAGGCCCTGAGGCAGAGCCGTACCTCCTCGGGGTTGCCCTCGGCGATCACGTGCGCGCACTCGATCATGCGCAACGTCTGCCGCAGCGCCCCCTCGGGGCGGTACTGGTCGTCCACGAACACCGGCAGCACCTGGAGCCGGACCCCGCCCTCCCGGAGCTGCGGCAGCCACTGCTCGCGGAAGAAGGCGGCCCACCGCTCGGGCGGGCGGGCCGAGACGGCCATGAGGAGGTCGTTGTGGGCGTCCGCCACGACGGAACGGCGATGGAGGGATGAGGTCATGCACCGGACGCTACCGCCCACACCCCACCGAATCCGCGGGGTGCGTCCGCCTCAGGCGGGTCAGGGGGCGGGGCGCAGGTGCCGGTACGCGCGCCGCGGCGGGCGGGACGTCAGTCTGCGGTAGAGGGTGGTGGTGCCGGGCCAGTTGTTGGTGACGCGGCCGTCGGCCGTCTTGTACCAGCTGCGGCAGCCGTCCTGCCACACCATCCGCTCCATCGCGTCGCCCAGCCGCCGCCTCCAGACCGCCATCGCCTCCGGCCGCACCTCCATCGGCCCGTGCGCGGACAGGTCCGGCAGGCAGGCCATGACGTGGTTCACCTGGCATTCCAGCATGAAGACGATCGAGTTGTGACCCAGGTTGGTGTTGGGCCCGTACAGCAGGAACAGGCTCGGGAAGCCGGGCATCGAGATCCCGAGGTACGCCTCCGCGCCGGCGCCCCACCGCTCCGCGAGGTCCGCGCCGTCGCGGCCGGTGACCCTCATCGGCGCGAGGAGCTCGGTGCTCCGGAACCCGGTGGCGTAGACGATCGTGTCGGCCGGATGGAGCCCCTCGGCCGTCTCGACACCCTCCGGCGTGATTCGGATGATCTTCTCGGTGACCACGTCCACGTTCGGCCTGGTCAGGGCGGGATAGAAGGCGCTGTCGATGACGACGCGCTTGCAGCCCGGCGGGTAGCCCGGGGTGAGCTTGGCGCGCAGGGCCGGGTCCGGCACCTGGCGATGCAGGTGCCCGAGGGCGCGGTTGCGCAGCAGGTCGGCGCTCCAGCCCCGGGCGAGGGCCGGGTACAGGGTCGCCTCGGCGTACCGGTAGATCCACTCGCGGTACGCCCGCTGCGCACCCGGCACGTACCGCAGGGCGAGCCTGGCCCAGGGGCCGAATGCGGCGTCGGGCTTGGGGATCACCCAGTTCGGGGTGCGCTGGAAGACCTCCAGCCGTCCGGCGGCCCGGGCGACGAGGGGGATGAGCTGGGCGGCGGACGAGCCGTTGCCGATCACGGCCACCCGCCTGCCCGTCAGGTCGTGGGCGTGGTCCCAGCGGGCTGAGTGAAAGGACGTACCCGCGAAGTCGGAGATTCCGGGTATGTCGGGGAGGTGAGGGCGGTTGAGCTGCCCCACGGCCGCCACGACCACATCGAACGTCTCCACGGAGCCCGATGCTGCCGAGGCCGGCGCTGCGAAGGCGGGCGCTGCGAAGGCGGGTGCTGCGAAGGCGGGTGCTGCGAAGGCGGGTGCTGCGAAGGCGGGCGCCGCGGCGTCCGGTGCTGTGGAGGCGGGTGCTGCTGCGTCCGGTGCCGCGGAGGCCGGTGCCGGGGAGGCGGGTGCCGCGGCCGGATGCGCCTCCGCGGGCTGCGCTGGTGAAGCCGGCGCGGTGGCGACCTGCCATCGGGAGCCGTCGAAGTCGGCGCTCACGACCTCGGTATTGAACCGGATTTTCCGCCTGACGCCGTATTTATCAGCGCAACGATATAAGTAGCCCAGAATTTCGGGCTGCTCCGCGTAACGCCGCGTCCAGCTCGCGTACCTCTCGAACGAGTACGAGTACAGGTGCGACGGGATGTCGCAGCCCGCGCCCGGATAGGTGTTGTCCCGCCACGTCCCCCCGAGGTCGCCCGCCTTCTCGAACACCGTGTACGTCGTGATGCCGGCCCGCTCCAGCCGGATGGCCATGCACAGCCCGCCGAACCCCGCTCCGATGATCGCGATCCTGGGTGCCATCCACGCCTCCTCGAAGGATGGGGAACCAGCTCACGGTACGCCCGGCCCGTCCCGTACGACAGCCCTCGACGACCACGGCGGCGCCTGCTGCCAGGACCGCGACGTCGCCCGGCGGCCCCGCGGTCGGGCCACGACATCTGTCGGGACGGGCCGGCGGGCGGCCGCCGTCGGGGACGGTCCGCCCCGCCGTTCCCGATAGTCTGCCCAGGTGGCTGCAGTGACGCTGGCAGAGGTGATCGAGGTGCTCGAGGCGGCCTACCCGCCCGCCCGGGCCGAGTCGTGGGACGCGGTGGGCCTGGTCTGCGGAGACCCCGCCCAGCCGGTGCGGCGGGTGCTGTTCGCGGTGGACCCGGTGACGGCCGTGGTGGACGAGGCCGTCGAGTGGGGCGCCGATCTGATCGTCGTCCACCACCCGCTCTACCTGCGCGGCACCACCACCGTCGCCGCGAACACGCCCAAGGGCCGCCTCCTCCACACCCTGATCAAGCGCGACATCGCCCTCTACACCGCCCACACCAACGCCGACGTCGCCAACCCCGGCGTCTCCGACGCGCTGGCCCGCGCCGTCGGCCTGGTGGGCGACCTGGTGCCGCTGCGGCCGTTCCCGGACGACCCGTGGCGCGGCCTGGGACGCGTCGGCGAGCTGCCGGAGCCGGTGACGCTGGAGGAGTTCGCGGTCGCGGTGGCCGGCGGCCTGCCGAAGACGTCGTGGGGCATCCGTGTCGCCGGCGACCCGTCGCGCCGCGTGGCCCGCGTGGCCGTCAGCGGGGGAGCGGGCGACTCGCTGCTGGAGACGGCCCGCGCGGCGGGCGTCGACGCCTTCCTGACCGCCGACCTGCGGCACCATCCGGCCAGCGAGTTCGCCGAAGCGGGCGGCCCCGCGCTGATGGACGCCGCTCACTGGGCCACCGAGTGGCCCTGGCTGGACGGCGCGGCGTCCATCCTGCGCGGCGGTGGCGTTACCGTTGAGACGCGCGTCTCCGCCGCGGTCACCGATGCTTGGACAAAAGGATATTGATCATGAAAGCAGCCCCTGACGCCCAGAAGCGACTCCTCGACCTGGCAGAGCTGGACGCCGTCGTCGACCGGCTCGCCCACCGTCGCCGCACGCTGCCCGAGCTGGCCGAGATCGACGAGCAGTCCAAGCGCTACGCCAAGCTCGCCACCGAGGTGATCGAGGCCGAGACCGAGGCCGGCGACCTCGCCCGCGACCAGACCAAGGCCGAGGGCGACGTGGACACCGTCCGCGCCCGCGCCGAGCGCGACCAGAAGCGGCTCGACTCCGGCGCCGTGACCTCGCCGAAGGACCTCGCCAGCCTCCAGTCCGAGATCGCCTCCCTGCACCGGCGGCAGGGCGACCTCGAGGAGGTCGTCCTGGAGATCATGGAGCGGCGCGAGGCCGCCGACAGCAAGGTCACCGACCTGCGCGCCAAGGCCGACGAGCTGGCCGCCGCCCGTGCCGCCGCCGAGGACCGCCGCGACGCCGCGCTCGTCGAGATCGACAAGGAGGCGGGGGAGGCCCAGGGCCGCCGCGCCGCCGTCGCCGGCGACATCCCCGCCGACCTGCTCGCCCTGTACGAGAAGCTCAGGCAGCAGTACGGCGTGGGCGCCGCCATGCTGCGCGGCGGCCGTTGCCAGGGCTGCAAGGTGGCCCTGTCCATCGCCGAGATGAACCGCATCAAGGCCGCCCCCCACGACGACGTGGTGCGCTGCGACGAGTGCCGCCGCATCCTCGTCCGGACCGCAGAGTCGGGCCTGTGACGTCGTACGTCATCGAGGCCGACGGCGGCTCGCGCGGCAACCCCGGGCCGGCCGGTTACGGTGCCGTGGTCCGCGACGCCTCCGACGGCCAGGTGGTGGCGGAGGCGGCCGAGGCCATCGGCGTCACGACCAACAACGTCGCCGAGTACCGCGGCTTGATCGCCGGCCTGCGCGCCGTCCTCGGCGTGGCCGGTGAGGGCGCGGCCGTCGCGGTGCGGATGGACTCCAAGCTGGTCGTCGAGCAGATGGCCGGCCGCTGGAAGATCAAGAACGAGGGGCTGCGCCCGCTCGCCGTCGAGGCGGCCGAGCTGGCGCGGCGGCTGCGCGTGACGGAGTGGACGTGGATCCCCCGCGCCCGCAACACCCACGCCGACCGCCTGGCCAACGAGGCCATGGACGCCGCCGCCAAGGGCCTCCCCTGGAGACGCTCGGCCTCCGCCGACACCGAGACCTCAGCGGCGCCGCGCCCCGGAGCCGGAGGCCCGAAGCAGGGCGACCAGACGGACCTGCTCGACCCGCGCACCGCCTCCCCCGGCCGTTCCGCCGGGGCCGCCTCCGACGACCTCTCGGCGCCCACGGCCTCCGTCGCCGCCGCGCAGCAGCGGCAGGGCGGCGTGCGGTCCCAGGGCACCGGCTGGGGCCCGCCCACCCGCGTGGCCACCTCCCTGCTGCTCCTGCGGCACGGCGAGACGCCGCTCTCGGTCGAGCGCCGGTTCTCCGGCCTCGGCGACGCGGAGCTGACCGAGCACGGCCTCGCCCAGGCCAGGGCGGCGGCCGAGCGGCTGTCCCGGCCGCCGTGCAAGCTGGACGTCATCGTCAGCTCCCCGCTCGCGCGCGCCCGGCGCACCGCGCAGGCGGTGGCCGAGCGGACCGGCCTGCCCGTCGAGGTGGACGACGACCTCAGGGAGACGGACTTCGGGGCGTGGGAGGGTCACACGTTCACCGAGGTGCAGCGGCGGTGGCCGGAGGAGCTGACCCGCTGGCTGGCCGACCCCGGCACGGCCCCGCCCGGCGGCGAGAGCTTCACCCAGGTGGCCGAGCGCGTCCAGCGGGCCTCGGACCGGCTGCTCGAACGCTACGAGGGCCGTACGGTGCTGGTCGTCTCGCACGTGACGCCCATCAAGACGCTCCTGCGGCTGGCCCTGATGGCCCCGCCGGAGGCGCTGTACCGGATGCACCTCGACGTGGCCTGCCTGTCGCTGGTCGAGCACTACGCCGACGGCCGCTGCGTGGTGAAGTCGTTCAACGACACCGCCCACCTGCGATAGTCTCACGGGGACGAGCCGGCCGGGCGACCGCGTCGGGCCCCTTCACGGGGCTCGCCGAGGAAGGTCCGGGCTCCACAGGGCAGGGTGGTCGGTAACACCGACCCGGGGTGACCCGCGGGACAGTGCCACAGAGAACAGACCGCCTCCCGTCCGCGGGAGGTAAGGGTGAAACGGTGGTGTAAGAGACCACCAGCGCCCACGGTGACGTGGGCGGCTCGGTAAACCCCACCCGGAGCAAGGTCAAGAAGGGACGCTCTCCGGAGCGTCCCGCGCGCGACGTTCGAGGGCTGCCCGCCCGAGCCGCGCGGGTAGACCGCTTGAGGCCGCCGGCAACGACGGCCCTAGATGGATGGTCGCCCCTTCGGCAACGAAGGACAAAACCCGGCCTACAGGCCGGCTCGTCACTTCCACCCCTCTGAACTGGGGTGAGCATTCATGCTTCCCTCTTGCTCCGGCCCTGCTCCGCGAGGTCTTTCTCGATCTCAGCGTCGATCGCGCCGCGCCCCAGGTCCTCGTCGCCGGGGAACAGGTGCCTGTACGTGTCGAACGTCTCGCTGACGGTCGCGTGGCCGAGACGCCGCTGGATGCTCTTCGGGTTGAGGTTCGCCGCGATCAGGGTCGAGGCGTAGTAGTGGCGGACGTCGTGGAACCGCGTTCCCTTGGGGAGCCCCGCCTTCTCGACGGCCTCCGCCAGCAATCCCCGAATGACGAGCGCCGGGGGATCTTGCGGTGGCCAGGGTGAAGGCGCGACGGCAGAGTCAGGCCCACGGAAACGACGATGACGGACCTAGCGGTGACAAGAGCTCCGGCCGGGTTCCAGGGCTTTTGAGAGGCACTACACGCGTGCGGGCGGGGCCGTCCCGTTCTGGCCGAGCGCGACAGGCAACGCTGCATGATTGATGACCTGACAGATAGCGCTGCTGGTTCCTGCTTGGATGCCTCCCGAGGCACGTCCGCCAAGTGGGCGCTGGGCGACTCGTCCGTACACGCGAAGAGCGAGATTGCAGGTGAGGGCGACAGATGCTTGATCCGGAGATTCTGGCTGGCGGCGGCGTCAACGAGGTGGTGAGGATCGGCTCGACCGTGCAACGTCCGACTGGGCCGTGGTCACCTGTGGTCCACGGACTCCTACGGCACCTGCGAGCGCAGGGCTTCACCGCGTCGCCTGCGGTCCATGGAGTGACCGATGATGGCTTCGAGATCCTGGACTTCCTGCCGGGTGAGGTCAGCAATTACCCGGCCACCCCTGCGGCCGCCTCCATGGAAGCGCTGGGAAGCGCCGCCGAGCTGCTGCGCTCCTACCATGACGCCACCATGGAATATGCCCGCGACGTGGTCGGCGGCTGGATGCTGCCCGATCGCGTGCCCGTCGAGGTGATCTGCCACGGCGACTACGCTCCGCACAACTGCGTCCTCGACGGTGACAGGGTGGTCGGGATCATCGACTTCGACACCGCGCATCCCGGCCCCCGACTCTGGGACGTCGCCTACGCCGTCTACCGCTGGGCCCCCACCACCGCACCCACCAACGCCGCCGGCTTCGGCACGGCAGAAGAACAAGCCCGCCGCGCGCGCCTGTTCTGCGATCGCTACGGACTCGACGCCGCCGACCTCGCCAGCATGGTCGACACCATCATCGCCCGCCTGCACGCTCTGGTGGACTTCATGTACGCCCAAGCCGCCGCGGGCAACGCGGCCTTCGCAGGCCACCTTGCCGACGGGCACCACCTTCAGTACCTCGCGGATGCTGCCTATCTCAACGAGCAACGGGTTGTTTTCGACCGTCAGCTCGGCCTTGGAGGAGGATGACCCCTGGACCGGGTCGAGCGTGTCATGAAGCTCAACGAGCTCGACCGGATCACGGCCTGCTCGGTGGCGGAAGAGGTGATCTGAGATATGCGCTGGTGAGACAGGCGCAGCGCGCTACCTGCGTCGCGGGTGGTCCACCCCTGGGTGATGAGTAGGTGGGCAGCGTGGCGGACGGCGTCACGCTCGGCCTGCTCGGCGTTGGCCCGCGCGATGCGTGCGCTCACCACGGCATCCAGGGCAGCCGCGGCCTCCGAGTCGGCGGGTGCAAGGTGGACACCGAGTGCCCCGGGTTCTGCCTGGAGGCAGTCGAAGATGAGCTGAGCGACATTCTTCTTGACTTCGACCCAGGTAGCGCCCTGGCCTTGACTGGGCGCCCGTCTGGGAGCTTGGCGGCGGCGGTCCACTGTTACTTCCCGTGAGCTGTGGCGGGCCGTGCTCGACGTCGACCAGGCACTGCTGTTCGTCGTGGCCGAGGCCATCCCTGCGCACCCGCCCACGGTCGTCTACGCACCTCCTGACGTCGTCCAGGAGGTGCTCGGGCGTTTGTCGTTCGAGTGCCGCGCGCGGAGGGCCTGACATGGACGCCGGCATCGCATGCGCCGCCATGTTCACCCTCGACACCCTCAGGCGGGGACAGCGCACGCCACCCGTCGAGGACAGCGCGGACCGCCCTCCCGTTAAGAGGCTCATCACAGTTGGGGATGGTTCCTACGCCGCTGTCGAGATGCAGCGAAGATTGCCCAACTTTTCGGGGGGAACTTTGACGAACCGGTACCGATCGGCCACCGGCGTCGGTTCAGACGGCCCCTGCGGCGGCTGCTGCTGGTGATGCTGGGCAAGTGGTCTGGTCAACTGCGGCGATGGCCGGGCTGAACCGTCCCGTGATTCGTGTGGGCATCTGTCACTGGGACTCTCAGGGCCAGGACAGGGTGTTATATGCATCGCATACTGGGGCGATGGAGTCGTGGGAGTTCGGTCGGACGGTGCGTCGCTGGCGTGACCGGGTGGAGCCGGAAGTGGTAGGGCTGCCGACGAGCAGTCGGCGCCGCGCAACCGGCCTGCGGCGAGAGGAACTGGCCGGGCTCTCCGGCATCTCGACTGACTACCTGACCCGGCTCGAGCAGGGACGGGCGACGTCCCCCTCCCCTCAGGTGGTCGAGGCGTTGGCCCAGGCACTGAGGCTCTCCGACACCGACCGCGCACTCCTCTTCGAGCTTGCCGGCCATCGAACTCCTGGTCGAGGTGTCGTGCCGGCGCGGCTCACCGCCAGCGTGCAGCGCCTCCTCGACCGGCTGGCGGACACTCCGGTGGCCGTCTACGACGCGACCTGGACTCTCCTGGCCGCCAACGCCCCTTACGACGCGCTCATGGGCCTGACGACGGCGTGGCACGGAGTTGAGCGCAACGCGCTCTGGCGCAACTTCGTCGGTCCCGGCAATCGAGTCGTTCACTCGCCGCGGGAAAAGGCGGAGCTCCTGGCGGGACAGGTCGCCGACCTACGTCGTACGGCCGCACGGTACCCGGCAGACCGTCACCTACGCACGCTGATTCAGCAGCTCATCGCCCACAGCCCATACTTCGCCGAACTCTGGGAGCGTGATGATCCTGGGCCGGACCAGGAGCCGTCCAAGCGCAAGCTGGTCGACCACCCCGCGGTCGGACCGATCAACCTCGACTGCGATGTCCTCTTCGTCGCCACCGATGACGTGAGACTCATGGTCTATACCGCCGAGCCCGGCACCGAGGATGCCGAGCGCCTGGCTCTCGCCGTCGTCCTGGGCAACCAGCGGTTGGTCGAGTAGATACGACGGCGGCCCAGGCCGTATGACGCTGGCTCTGGCAGTCCTACGAAAACCGGACGACTGGTTGGCCCGAGGTGACTGCCCAAGACTTGTGGGATGACTCAAGAGAACCCGCACAGCACGTCGCCCGACCGGGCGTGGATCATCACTGGGCCGACGTCTGGCATCGGCCGGCGTACCGCTTTGGAGATGGCCGATCACGGCACTGTCGTGCTCGTCGGCCGAGACCGGGCGCGGCTCGGCGGGGTCGAACGGGAGATTGCTGCGATCGGCGGCCGGGCAGCCTCGGTCGTCGCTGACTTCTCCGACATCGCGAGCGTACGGCGCGCGGCCTCGGAAATCGTCGCCCTCGGCCTGCCGATCGCCGGCTTGCTCAACAACGCCGGCATCATGCCGCTTGAGGCCCGTACAACGTCGCACGGTTGGGACCTGACGTACACCACCAACCACCTCGGCCCCTTCGCGTTCACCGAGGCGCTGCTCCCTCATCTGCCGGACGGCACCCACGTGGTGTTCGTATGTTCCGCCGTCGAGGACCCCGAGCGCCGGCCCGCCGTCGTTGCCGGCTTCCGTGGCAGTCGCTACATCTCTGCCGAGGCCAGCGCTCGTGGCGAGTGGGAACCGGGCGGGGCGTCGCGACCCGGTCTGGATGCCTACGCGACCTCGAAGCAGGGCAACCTCGCCACGGTCCTGGCGTTCGCACGTGAGACCCCCCGGCTGCGCTTCAGCGCGGTCGAGCCAGGCTTCAGTCCTGGCAGCGGCCTCGGACGGGACGCGGGCACCGTGGCTGTGTTCGTGTCGAGGTACGTCCTGTCGCCGATCGCCCCCCTCGTCAAGTACTGGAGCACCCCCAAGCGAGCCGCTCGGATGATCACTCGAGTCCTCACCGACGCCACGGCTGTCACCGGCGTCTATTACGACGAGAACGGCAAGCCGATGGTCGGCTCAGTTCAGGTGAACGACCCTCAGTTCAGCGACCGGGTCGTCACCGAGACGCGTGCTCTGCTCGCCACCGTCCCGAGCACCGAGTGACCGCGGAGTTCGCGTTCGTCGCCGGCGTTCCCTCCGGCATTCGGCCGGGCCTTGTCACCGCGTCGGCCTGTGCCAGCGTCCACGGGCCGCTCAGTGAGCGGCACAGCACGCCGACGGCGGTGGCGGAAAGCTTGGTGAAGAAGCGTCCGATGCGCTTCGGCCGAACCCCTTCGGCGGGATTCGCTTCCTCGACGATCGTCGGTGTGGAAGGGTAACGGCTCATGGCCTGGCTCCTGATGTAGGCAGGTTGCTGGGTCATAGGCCGGGGTTCGGTGCTGGAGTCATCGGGCCTCGGCCGCTTGTTGGTTTCGCGCGGAAGGGGCCGCGGGAACGCTGCATAGGTGCGCGGCTGAGTGTTGTCGGACCTGTATGGACATGGCCGCGTCTTCGGGGGACTGGCCGGATGCCGGGGGACGGGCTCAACCAGATCGTGCGACGGAGCGGGCAGGGCTCAAGGACGCGCACGCCTTACGGTCGTCGAAGCCCGGCCGGGAGGGTCCCCGATCGTGCACGCCCTCCCGGTGGGCAGCCCTGTCCGGTTCGATGACATCCTCGCCCGTCATCTGCTCGCGTTCGCCGCCGGGGCCTGACCGGCCTTCGAGGAAGCTCAGCACAGAAAGTGGCGGCGATCAGTCTTAACAGAATGCGTTCGCACGATTACTCTCAGCTTGCAAGCTCTGTCTAAGGAGAACACATGAGAGTTTCCCCCCGCATCGTCGCCGCGGCCACCGCAGTCCTCGTCGCCGGTGGCCTGCTCACTGCTGCCCCGCCCGCCAACGCCGCGACCGTTACAGAGTTCGTGTATGTGGTGAACAACCTGTCGGAGAGGCTGGTGGTCCACGTAGGAGAGACGAACGCAACGTATGGGCTCGCCGCCGGTGGCGAGCATTGGCTCAATATCAGGGCTCCCTGGGTCGGCAACCAGGGCGAGATGGGCAAGAGCATCACCATCCAGCGGGGCACACGAATCATCTACTGGATCTTCCAGGACTACTGGAACGCCCAGGATCAGATCAAGTACAGCACGACGAACAGCTACGAGCAGAGCGTCCCCGTCGCTGGTAAAAGTACTGGCGGTGGCGAGAGGAGACTCACCATCGTCGTGAACGGCTCACTGTTCATAGATGATTGATGACGCTTCCGGGGGTCGGGGTGGCGTCGATCGATCGGACGGCTGTTCCGTCGTTCCCGAGGTGCTGGTGCCGGGGCGGGAGCTGACACCCCGTTGCCCTGCACGCGCCCGCGGATCTCCTGCCCGCGCAGCCGGGGCAGCCGGAAAGTCGTGCACGTGCTCATGCGGGGTAGGCGTGGGTCTCGGTGGCCTTGACCGAGGCCCAGATCTGCTGGCCGGGGGTCAGGTTGAGGTCGGCGACGGCGGCGGGGGTGATGTCGGCGAAGGCGGTGATGGGGCCGTCGAGGTGTACGCGGACGTTGTCGCCGTGCCGTTCGATGCCGTCGATGCGGGCCTGCCACAGGTTGCGCGGGCTGCCGTCCGGGCGCGTTCGGTAGAGGGCGACGGCGGCGGGCGGGAAGGCGACGAACGCGGGCCCGCCGAGCTGCTCCGAGGTGTGCAGCGGCAGCTCGCCGACCTTGACCCGGGGGCCGTCGGCCACGCCGCGATACAGGTTGAGCCCGACGAGGCGGGCGACGTAGTCGGTGCGGGGACGGCGGGCGACCTCGGCCGGGGTCCCCTGCTGCACGATGACGCCGTTCTCGATGACGATCAGCCGGTCGGCCAGCACCATCGCGTCCAGCGGATCATGGGTGACCAGGACGGTGACGCCGTCGAAGTCGGCCAGGTGGCGGCGCAGCTGGGAGCGGATCTCCAGCCGGGTGTGGGCGTCGAGCGCGGCCAGCGGCTCGTCCAGCAGCAGCAGCTCGGGCCGCACGGCCAGCGCGCGGGCGAGCGCGACTCGCTGGGCCTGGCCGCCGGAGAGCTGCCGCGGCTTGGCGGCGGCACGGTCGGCCAGGCCGACCCGCTCCAGCAGGGCGGCGGCGGTGCGGCGGGCCTCGGCCTTGGACGCGCCCTGGCAGCGCGGTCCGAAGGCGACGTTGTCCAGCGCCGTCAGGTGCGGGAAGAGCAGGTAGTCCTGGAAGACCATGCCGATCGGGCGGCTCTCGGCGGGCAGCGTGTGCAACGGCCTGCCGCCCAGGCGGATCTGACCGCCGGAGGTGCGGGCGAGTCCGGCCAGGGCGCGCAGCGCGGTGGTCTTGCCCGCGCCGTTGGGGCCGAGCAGCGCCACGACCTCGCCGGGGGCGACCTCCAGGGCGATGTCGAGGGTGAAGGCGGGCCTGGTGACCACCAGCCGGGCGTCGAGGGTCATGGCGCGCTCACCCACCGGTCGCGCAGGCCGGCCAGGATGATCACCGAGACGGTCAGCAGCACCAGGCTGAGCACGATCGCCGCCTCCGGCTCCGTCTCCAAGGCCAGGTAGACCGCCAGCGGCATGGTGCGGGTGGTGCCCGGGAAGTTGCCGGCGAACGTGATCGTCGCGCCGAACTCGCCCAGCGCTCGCGCCCAGCACAACACCGCCCCGGCCACGACGCCCGGCATGACCATCGGCAACGTCACCCGCCGGAAAACCGTCCAGCGCGAGGCGCCGAGCGTGGCCGCGGCCTCCTCGAACCGCTGGTCGGCCCCGCGCAGCGCGCCCTCCACGCTGATCACGAGGAACGGCATCGCCACGAACGCCTCGGCGACGATCACGCCCGCCGTGGTGAACGGCAGCGTGATCCCCAAGGTGGCCTCCAGCCACTGCCCGACCAGCCCGCGCCGCCCGAGCACCAGCAGCAGCGCGACGCCGCCCACCACCGGCGGCAGCACCAGCGGCACGGTGACCAGGGCCCGGACCAGCCGCCGCCCGGGAAACGACACCCGGGCCAGCAGCCAGGCCAGCGGCACCCCGAGCAGCAGGCACACGGCTGTGGCGATGGTGGCGCAGACCAGCGACAGCCGCAACGCCTCCAGCACGTGCGGCTCGGCCAGCCGCCGCAGCAGCGTGGACCAGGGGGCGCGGATCAGCAGCCCGGCCGGCGGCAGCACCAGGAACGCCAGTCCCACCAGCGCGGGCACGACCAGCGTCCACGGCAGCCGCCCGGATACCTCGCGGCCCGCGGCTGGACTCCCGGCCGGCCCGCCACGGGGACCCGCCGAGCCGAGCTGTTCCGGTGCAGAGGAGCTCATCCGGGATCAGGGACCCTCGAAGCCGGCCTTGGTCAGCACGTCCTTGCCCTGCCGCGACAGCACCAGGTCGACGAACTGCTTGCCCAGGTCACCCGCGGGCCCATCGGCGAGGGTGGCGATCGGGTAGTCGTTGACCGCCTTGTCCGCCTCCGGGAACGCGATGCCCCGCACCTTGCCCTCCGAGGCGATCACGTCGGTCCGGTAGACCAGCGCCGCGTCCACCTCACCCAACTCGACCTTGGTCAGCGTCGCCTTGACGTCCTGCTCCAGCGTCACAGGCTTGACCTTGAGCCCGGCCGCGTCCAGCGCCTTGACCGCCGCCGCCCCGCACGGCACCTGCTCGGCGCACAACGCCACCTTCACCCTGGGATCGGCCAAATCCTTGAGCTCGTCCACCTTGGCCGGATTGTCGTTCGGTACGGCGATCTGCAGCTTGTTGCGCACGAACGTGGTCGGCGAACTCGCCGGCGTCGCGTCGGTGACCGTCTTCATCGTGGCCGGGCTCGCCGCGGCGAACACATCCGCCGGAGCCCCCTGGACGATCTGCTGGGCCAGCGTCGCGCTGGAGCCGAAGTTGAACCTCACCGTCGTACCCGGGTGCTCGGCCTCGAAGGACCTGCCGAGCTCGGTGAACGTGCCGGTCAGCGACGCGGCCGCGAACACCGTCACCTCCTTGGCCCCGCCACCGGCGGCCGGCGCCGACGAAGCGGGGGCCGTGGCCGGCGCGCCGGAGCCGCAACCGGACAGGCCCGCCAGCGCGAGCGCGACGGGCAGGGCGATCGTCCATCGGGAGAGACGCCTGAACACCAAGGGGGCTCCTCACACATGGCCGGCCACGCGCTCGTGACCGGGAACCTCCACGACGACGTTGGTGGACTTGATCACGGCGACCGCCACCACCCCCACCTCCAGGCCCAGCTCGTCCGCGGCCTGGCGGCTCATCAGCGACACCACCCGGAACGGCCCGGCGGCGAGCTCCACCTGTGCCATCACCGCGTCGCGGATCACTTCGGTGACGATCCCGCGAAAGCGGTTACGCGCCGAGGAGCGGCCGCCATCGCCGTCCTCCTCGATCTGCGAGCGGGCGAAGGCGGCCAGGTCGGCGCCGTCGATCCGCCGGTGGCCGTGCTCGTCCCGCTCGGCCCCCAGCCGGCCCGCGTCCACCCACCGGCGGACCGTGTCGGAGCTGACCCCGAGCAGAGCCGCGGCCTCGCTGATCCGGAACGTCGTCACAACCCTCACGATACCTGCCGCACATGCCAGCCTGAAGACCTGAGTGTCCTCGTATCAGCGGCGTTATTAACCGCTCCTCCATGGCATCCACGAGATAGCGTCACGACCCTTGGCGTCTCCCGCCGTGGGCTGCTGACCGGGGACGGCGTTGTGATCATCGCCGGCTGGAAGACGATCCTCTCCGTCTCGGCGGTGGCGCGACCGCCTGGCGAAAATCGCCGAAGGCTGGAATGGACAGTCACTCGCTGAGGCTGTGATGGCGACGATGGGAGTTTTCCGGGCTGAGAACGGACCGAGGACGCGCCACGGAGGACATCGTCCCGGGAGCGCGCGCCCCGTCCGTGTCGCTTTGTTCGGCCCGCTCGGGCTGCGGCAGACCTCGCTTCCCGCCGCCGACGACAATTCCCTTCCGGACCGCCACTCGCACGGCTACATGTACGGCGGATCCTCCTACGGGATGGTCGACAAGCCGTACCCCGCCGGCATGCGGGCCGCCGCACGGATAGGAACGCTCCGGCCCGTCGACTACACCTACCAGAGCCCCTCCTACGCCACCGCCGCCGGTGGGGTCATCTCCACGGCCGACGATCTGGCCACGTGGATCCGAGCACTGGCATCCGGCAAGGTCCTGAACGCCGAGTACCAGCGACAATGGCTGCGCAGCCGGCAACCCGAGGACCCGGACACCCCCGATGGGCAGCAGTACGGCTACGGCATCGCCTATCAACGTTTCGGGCCGAGAGCGTCGATGTACTACCACGGCGGCGAACTTCCGGACTTCAACTCGTTCATGGGTTACGACGCGGACAACGACGTGACGCTCGTGATATGGACGAACCTGACCCTGTCGCCCGACGGCAGGACCACGGCGAACGCCCTGCTGCCGACAGTTCTCGACGAGGTCTACGCCGGGCTGTCGTCGTCGCCCACGCCCTCCCCGGCCACCACCGGTGATGCGGTCCGCGGCGTGCCCCGCCGGGACCCATGACATGCGCCTGTGCCGGATACCCGCCAGATGGCGGGCAACATCCGCCACGTCGCGGTCGAATCATCCGTCCGCCCCGCCCATGATGATGCACAGCGCCGCCGAACGGCTGTGACGCCCCGGAAACCGGAGGGACTCATGAGCATCGACCCGCCTTCCCCCCAGACAGGCTCCACCGTGGGCGCGCCGCCGCCGTTCGACCCGGAGCTGGCGGCGGCGCTGCCGCTGATCAACGAGCACATCCCCCCGTCGATCACCACGGACGTCCTGAGCACGCTGCGATCCGGGGCGGCAGAGGCGGGCTTCACCATCCAGACCGACCTCACCAGGGGAGGGACGTTCCACGTCCAGGAACGGACGGTGCCCGGCCCTGCCGGCGACCCCGACATCTCCCTGCTGGTGTGCCGTCCCGTGGGAGCGGACACGCCGCTGGCCGCGCTCTACCACACGCACGGCGGCGGGATGATCGTCGGCGACAACCGCGTCGGCATGGAGGAGCTCCTTGGATGGGCGGCTGAGCTGCGGCTCGTGGTCGTGTCGGTGGAGTACCGGCTCGCACCGGAGCACCCGCACCCCGCGCCGGTGGAGGACTGCTACGCGGGCCTCGTGTGGACCGCCGAGCACGCCGAGGAGCTGGGGATCGACCCCGAGCGCATCGTCGTCGCGGGCGCCAGCGCCGGCGGCGGACTGGCCGCGGCGCTCGCCCTCATGGCCCGCGACCGCAAGGGCCCGGCCCTGGCCGGCCAGCTCCTCATGTGCCCGATGATCGACGACCGCAACGACACCCCCTCCGCCGTGCAGATGGCCGGACTGGGCGTCTGGGACCGCGCCAGCAACCACACCGGGTGGACGGCACTGCTCGGCGAGCGGCGCGGCGGGCGCGAGGTGTCCCCGTACGCGGCCCCGGCGCGCGCCGACGACCTGTCCGGCCTGCCACCGGCGTTGGTCGACGTCGGCTCGGCGGAGACCTTCCGCGACGAGGCGGTCACGTACGCCTCACGCATCTGGCAGGCCGGCGGACAGGCGGAGCTGCATGTGTGGCCGGGCGGGTTCCACGGGTTCGACGGGATGGTTCCGCACGCCGCCATCTCGCAGGACGCCAAGGCGGCCCGCCTCCGCTGGCTGCGCCGGCTCCTGAGCGCCTGACGACGCTCGACCCCGCCCGGGACGACGACGTCCGGTCAGGCGGGGGAGCGGAGACCCCGGACGGCCGCGGTGATCCCCTTCTTGTCGTAGCTGCCGGTGGGCATGGTGGCGCCGTGAGCGTGGCGGACGACGCCCTGGGAATCGACGAGGATGCTGCCCGACTGCTGCAGCGAGCCGAAGACCTTCCTGCTCAGGCCGATCATCTCGTGCGGGGTGTCCCGGCGGCCTACGACGACGGGGAACGGGATCTGGCGCTTGGCCTTCCACGCGGCCGCTTCCTGACGGTCCTCGGGAACCGCGACAAGCACCTGAACGTCGTCGGCTGCGAGCTCGTCGCGGCACCGGACGAGGTCCTGGACGTGCCTGTTGCAGATCGCGCACGACGTGGACCGCATGAAGTAGATCAGCACGGCATGACCGCCCCGGTGGTCGGACAGGCGGACGGTCCGGCCGTCGGTGTCCTCCAGCAGCAGGTCGGGCGCGGGTGATCCGGTTTCGAGCATGGCGGGACTTCCTCTTCGAACTCGGGTTGTGGGAATGCGGTCTACACAGGCCGGGCGCTGGTGGTTTCGGAGTCATGCGGGCCTTCGGCGGGGCCGGTCATGCCGCCCAAGCTGAGCCGGAGGCTGGTGCGGGCCCGGTGCAGCTGGGACTTCATCGCGGCGTTGCTCAAACCGAGCGACTCTGCGACTCTCCGCCCCGGGTAGCCCAGTACGTCCCGCATGATCAACACTCTGCGCTGGACATGGGGCAGCTCCTGGATCGCCTGCGCGACGCGTTCGGCTTCCAGGCGCTGGATGGCCTCGTCCTCGGCCGACGTCGCCAGACCGGCTTCGGCCTCGTCATCGCGCTCGATCAGCACGTGCGCGCGGCGCAGGCACTCGTTCCGGACGATTCTGAACATCCACGATGCCAATGCCCCGGTGGCGCGCAGTGAGCCGATCTTCCGGTAGAGGATGATCAGCGCTTCCTGCGCGGCGTCCTCGGCATCCTGCGGCGACGCGCAAAGATGCTCCGCGAAGCGCCGCACGTGGGAATGGGCGCCATGGAGCACCGCAGTGATCGACTCGCGATCGCCGGCCTGCGCCGCCTTGATGAGCTGCGTGCTCGCCCAAGCTCGGTCAGCCACGTCCACGCCCTCGCTGTCGCCGGAACCAGATCCTGACGAGCGCCTGCCGCGTCGCCGGCGTCACGACGTCACCCATCCCCATCTCCTACCTCAGTGTGGCCATCACCTCATAAGAGGCCCCCACACCGCGAAAGGATTCGCCGGAATCAGAGCTGATCTCGCCGGGCGCACACGGAGCGGCCCGCCGCCAGACCTCAGCCCGGTCCGTTTCCCTGGAGCGGAGCCGCTCGTCCTTCAAGGTGAGGCAGAATGAGCCGATGAAGGACCTCGTGGGGCGAGTATCCGCGCTCGATCCCGACGCCGGGGCGGCCGTCAAGGTCATCGCCTACTTCGACCGGCTCGGCGAGACGCGGGCCGGCCTGGAGGCGATCGTCCGCGCGGCCGCCGTGCTGGCCGGCTGCCCCA
Source organism: Nonomuraea sp. NPDC005501 (assembly GCF_040605905.1). Taxonomy (NCBI): domain Bacteria; kingdom Bacillati; phylum Actinomycetota; class Actinomycetes; order Streptosporangiales; family Streptosporangiaceae; genus Nonomuraea; species Nonomuraea sp. NPDC005501. The sequence goes on from NZ_JBEXDT010000103.1 coordinate 22,962, forward strand.
CCCGCCTCGTCGACGACGAGCGCCATCTGCGCATCCGAGCGCTGCCCGACGGGCGGCACGAGGACGCCGCCACCCCACCCGATCCCGGCTGGCCGACCGAGCGGGTACGGAGCGGCTCGGCCCGGCTGTGGCTGGAGCGCCCGACGCCTGCCGGGCCCATCGACGCCATCGTGCTGGAACGGGCCGCCGTCGCGGCGCGTGGCGTCCTGGACCGCGCCTGGGGCGGGGCGGCCGGCCGCGCGCCACGCGAGGACCCCGCCCTGGTGGAGTTGCTGCTCAACCCGGGCGCGTCCGACCAGGCCCGGCTGCGCGCCGCCCGCACCCTCAAGCTGGAGGAGAACGCGCTGTTCCAAGCCGTGGCCGTGGCCGGCGGCGCCGCCCGGATCGAACGGAGCACGACAGCGCGCCCGGAGCCGGGCACCCGCCAGGGGCCGCCTGAGCGGCTCGGGGTCGGCCGTGCCGTTCCGGTGCTGGAGCTGCCCGGGTCGTTCCGCTCGGCGCGTCTGGCGTTGCGGCTCACGGCCGAGGGCACGGAGCAGGACCCGGGCCCTCGGGTGGTGTACGCGGACGATCTGGGTGCGCTGGAGCTCCTGGCCGCGGCGGTGGACCCCGGCGGCCGGCAGGACGTTCCCGACGTCCGGGCGCTCGACCGCGCCGGTGCGGCGGCGCCCTGGATGCTCGCCACGCTGCACGCGGTCGCCGAGGCCGCGAGCGTGCGGTCCGCCGCCGGCGAGCTGACGATCCACCACTCGACCCTGCTGGACCGCCTGACCCGCGGAGAGCACCTCCTGGGCTGGAACGTGCGCACCCCTCAGGGACGGCTGCGGCTGCAGTTGGCCTTCGCCGTACGACGCCTGCTCCGTCACCCGGACCCGCGAACGCCCTCACCACCGGGCCCGGCCCCCGCCTGACGGCACGCCGGACAAGCGGATCACCGTACGGAGGGCACGCCGCAGAGACGGGTCGTCATGCGGACGGCTCGCGGTGCGAGCCGTCGCCGACGGCGGCCGTCAGCTGGTCAGGAACCCCAGAACTTCACCTCCGGGTAGGCAGCCGAGGGCCCGTCCAGGAGAGGACGGCGCTCGCCGCGCAGATGCGCGTCGAGGAACGCCGTGACGTACGTGCGGGTGATCCGCAGCGAGCGCTCGCCGTCGATCGGGTACGCGGGCAGCCCGAGCTGCGGCTGGAGCACCGCGTAGTCCACGAAACTCGAGTGCTCGGCGCCCGTCACCGTCAGCCACCGCTTCCCGTCGCCGGTCACGTGCTCCCAGAACGTGTCCCACGAGCCCTTCTCGCCGCTGGTGCTCGGCTGCTGCCTCGGGTTGCCGATCATCATGAACGGCTTGCTGATCGGCTTCGCGGGGGTCCTGGGGTTGTAGGAGCCGTCCAGGTTGACCGCGGCCCGGATGCGCCCGCTCAGGGGCAGCAGGTGAGCGGCGCTCTGCCCGCCGACCGAGTGGCCCACCATCGCGATCCTGCGCTCGTCGATCAGCCGCTTCCAGCGGCCCGCCCTGGCCAGCCGGTCCAGCACGAACTCGGTGTCCGCGGCCCGGACCCGCGCCACCTTCTCGCCCAGCTCCGGCGTGTTGCCGCCCTTGCCGGCCTCGAACGTGACCGTCCTGCCGTCCGGGAACGTGGTCGCCACGGACTCGTACGTGTGCTCGATGCCCGCGACCACGTACCCCTTGCTCGCGAACTCCTCGGCCAGCGAGGTCATCGTCGCCCGGGGGAACTTCATGCCGGGGGACATCACGACGAGCGGCCTGCCACCCTTGCGGCCCAGCTCAGGGGAGTCCACCCGGGCGTACGTCGTGGTCCTCGCCAGTGTGTCGGGCGGCAGGTCCCTGAGCTGGGGCACGTCGCGCAGGATCAGCTCGGACTCCTGGGGCGTGACGTACGGCGCCGGCTTCCCCGTGGCCGCGCGGGCCGGATACCAGACGGACACCATCAGCTCCCGGGCCTTGCGGTCGGGCACCCACGGGTCGGGACGGCTGGAGTCGACCAGGTGCAGGGTCGAGCGGCCGACCGGATGGGGACCCGTCGGCCGTGGCAGGGCCGGCGTGACGACGGACGTGGAGCGCCCGCCGGCACCCGGCGAGGCGATTGCCGGGGCGGGTCGCATGAGCGTCGTGGTGCCGGCACAGGTGAGCGCGAGCAGGAGGCCCGCGATGGCTGTCTTTCTCATGCCGCTCACCTTGCTGGACGACCGGGCTCCACCATCCCCCTCGAAAGGGACGGAGCACCCTCGACTTTCGTAGGGGGCCGATCGCCGGAACCCCCGATAACCTCGGGCCATGACGTACGGCGATGGAAGCGTCATCGAGCGCATCACGCCGTGGGCGCTGGGCGCGATGGTGTTCGTCCTGTCCATGGCCTCGGCCTCCGGCGCGCTGGGCGTCGCCACGGGGCTGCCCTGGCCGGTGCCCGCGGCGATGGCCGCCGCGTCGGGAGCGGCCGCGGTGTTCGTGGCGGTGGAGGAGCGGTCACCGGGCCGGGTGAACGGGCGCGGGTTGTGGCTGCTCGCCGTGGTGGGCGCCGTCGCCCAGGTGTGGCTGGTCATGTGGCCGGCCGCCGCCGCGGCCTCCTACTACGCGGGCACGCGGCTGCGCGGGCGTGCCCTGTGGCTCTACTGCGGTGGCGCGGTCGCCGTGCTCTTCACGGGCGGGGTCGTCTCCCGCCTCGGGGGCGGGTACCGCATGCTGGTCGCCGGCACCCCGGCCAACGTGGTGCTCATGGGCGGCGCGCTGCTGGGCCTGCCGCTGGTGGCGGGCCTGTGGACGCGGGCCCGGCGGCAGGTCATCGACGCGATGCGCGACCAGGCCGACCAGCTCCGGCGCGAGCAGGTGCTGCGCGCCGACCAGGCCCGGGCACAGGAACGCGCGCGCATCGCCCGGGAGATGCACGACGTGGTCGCGCACCGGGTGTCGCTGATGGTGCTGCACGCGGGGGCGCTGGAGGTGGGCGCGCCGGACGGGCGCACGGCCGAGGCCGCGGCCCTCATCGGCCGGGTCGGCCGCGAGGCACTGACCAACCTGCGCGAGGTCCTCGGGGTGCTGCGCTCCACGGATCCGCCCGTACGAGGGCCGGGTCAGGGGTCCGGGGATCCCGTGCGGGAGTCACGTTCCGGCACGGGGGATGACGTGCGGGACTCGGCCCGCCCCTCCACCGGCTCCGCCGAGGAACCGCGTGCCGATGCGGCCGGGAGATCCCGCGCCGCGTTCGCCGGTCCCGCAGCGGATCAGGTGGAGGCCGCCGACTCCGTACGGGTTCGGGACACCACGAGTGGTCCCGCGTCGGGTGAGCATGCGACAGGTGGGGCCGAACGCCACCCTCAGCCCACGCTCGCCGACGTCGACCGGCTGCTCGACCAGTCACGCGCGCTGGGCGTCGTGGTGAACCGCCACGACGAGGGAGTCGCCCGCCCCCTGGCCCCCACCGTCGAGCGCACCGCATACCGCGTGATCCAGGAGGCCCTGACCAACGCGCACAAGCACGCAGGCGACACCCGGATAGACGTGCTCGTCCGCTATCTGCCCGCGGACCTGGAGGTGGTGGTCCACAACACGGCACCGTCCGCGCCTGGCAGCGGGCCGCCGGACCATGGCGGTCCGCGGGGCGAGGGCGGGCCACGCCCGGGTCAACGGGGCGGTGGGCTGCCGGGGTCCGGGTGGGGGCTGGTCGGGCTGCGGGAGCGTGTCGAGCTGGCCGGGGGCAGGCTCGTGGCCGGTCCACAGAACGGTGCGGGGGCCCAGGACGGGCCCGGGCCGGAGGCGTTTCAGGTGCTGGCCCGGATACCGGCTCCATGATCCGGGTTCTGATCGTCGACGATGAGGCGCTCGTCAGGTCCGGGTTGCGGATGATCCTGGAGGCGGCGGGCGACATGGTGGTGGTCGGCGAGGCGCGCGACGGTGACGAGGCCGTGTCCGCCGCCGCCCGGCTCAAGCCCCACGTCGTCCTCATGGACGTCCGCATGCCCGGCACCGACGGCCTGACCGCCGCGGCACGCCTGATGGACACGCCGGAGGCGCCCAAGCTGGTCATGCTGACCACGTTCGATCTGGACGAGTACGTTCACGAGGCGCTGCGGGTCGGGGCGGTGGGGTTCCTGCTGAAGGACACGCCCCCGCGCGAGCTGGCCGCCGCCGTGCGCACGGTCGCGGCCGGGCACGCCATGCTGTCGCCCACGGTGACCAAACGGGTGATCAGCTCGTTCGCCGGCAGAGGGCCGTCCCGGGCCGAGATCGCGCGCGGCCGGCTGGCGTCGCTGACCGCCCGGGAAGAGGACGTGGTCAGGGCCGTGGCCCGCGGGCTGTCCAACGCCGAGATCGGCCGCGAGCTCAAGCTGACCGAAGCGACGGTGAAGGCCCACGTCAGCCGCGTGCTGGCCAAGCTCGGGCTGGCCAACCGGGTCCAGGCGGCCATTCTGGTCCACGACGCCGATCTGGGTTGAGGGTGGCTCGCCGACGCTGACCCCCTCCGCCGCCCGGCCCGCGGAGGGATACGCGTACGGGGTCAGATCTTGACCGCCATCGTGGACGGCAGCGGCGGCAGCATGTGGACCCGGGCCGAGCCGATGTCGAAGTACAGGCCCACCAGCTCCAGCCGTCCCGCCCGTACCTGCTCGTCGACCTTGCGGTGGGTGCGGAGGTTCTCCAGCTGCTGCTGCACGTTGACGCGGCAGAGCTGGTCCAGCGCCCGCGCGTCGAGCGGCTCCTCGGCGTTCTCGATGAACCTGGCCAGGCTGTGGTGGCCGTGCCGCAGCCACCGGCGCATCCCCGGCAGGCTGCCGGCCTTCACGCCGCCGCTCAGCAGCCCCGCCATCGCCCCGCAACCCGAGTGCCCGCACACGGTGATCGTGTGCACGCCCAGCACCTGCGTGGCGTACTCGATGGCCGCCACCACCGAGTCGTCGTGCGGCTCGGCGCCCCGGCGAGGCACCAGGTTGCCGATGTTGCGGACCGTGAACAGGTCGCCGGGCCCGCTCGCCGTGATGAGGCTCGGCACGACCCGCGAGTCGGCGCACGTGATGAACAGGTGCGACGGCTGCTGCTTGTGAGCCAGCTCGGTGAGGATGGGTCGCACCAGCGGCGCCGTACGCCGGTGGAACTCCCGCGCCCCCGCCGTCAGCCGGCACTCCGGCCGGTCGGGCGGCCCCAGCTTCGGCTCCGGGAACGGCTCCGGGTGGCGGGCGGGCCGGTGGTGCCGGTGCGCCCACGGCAGCCACCACCGGTCGGGCGCCGCCAGCGGCGTCTTGGCCGGGTACATGCGGGCGCCGCTCGCGGCCAGCGCGTACCACTCGTCGTGCATCTCGTCGATCTCCACCGTGCCACCGGACCGCTCGTGGTTGAGCCGCCAGGAGTGGATGGCCTCGAAGGCGGCGTTGTCCATGAAGTCGATGTTCAGGTCGAGGTCCACCGCGGCGCGTGGCGGGATGGCGCGCAGCTCGTGGGTGAGCCGCGGCACGCCCAGGAACGTCAGCGACCCGCAGATCGTCACGTGCCACCGCCCGCCGTCCACCGGCTCGTACGTCTTGACCGTCACCCACGTCAGCCGCCGCAGCGCCAGCACCGCGGCCAGCGCCAGGCCCGCCACCACGCCCTCGGCCAGGCCGAGCACGATCACCGCCAGCATGGTGATGACGTAGACCGGCACCTCGCCGTGGCCGTGGACCTTGCGGATGTGCCCGAGGTTGACCATCTGCACGCCGATGAACACCAGCAGCGCGGCCAGCGCCTCCATCGGGATGAGCCGGATCGTCCAGCCGAACCCCAGCGCGAACACCAGCACCCACACCCCATGCAGGATCGACGACCAGCGGCCACGCGCCCCCGCCTTGACGTTGGCGGTGCTGCGCACGATCACCCCGGCCACCGGCAGACCGCCGAGCGCGCCGGTGACCATGTTGGCCACGCCCTGCCCGGTCAGCTCCTGATCCAGGTCGGCGCGCGGCCCCGCGTGCATCCCGTCGACGGCGACGGAGCACAGCAGCGACTCGACGCCCGCGAGCAGCGCGACCAGCAGCACGGCCGCCACCACCTCGTGCCAGTCGCCCTGCGGCAGCACCGGGAACTGCCACGCGCCGAGACTGCCCGACAGGTCGACCCGGGTGACGTCCCACTGGAAGGCCCACGCGGTCACCGCGGCGACGAGCAGCGCCGCGAGCGGGGCCGGCACCACCCTGACCTGCTTCGGCAGCCGGGCCCACAGGGCGAGGACCGCGATCGTGAGCAGCCCCACCGCCACCGTGTGGCCGTGCATCGCGGCCACCTGCGCGGGCAGCTCCACGATGTTGGCCAGGGCCGAGCGTTGCGGGCTGCCGCCGAGCACGATGTGCAGCTGGGACAGGGCGATCACCACGCCGACGCCGGCCAGCATGCCGTGGATCACGGCGGGGGAGACGGCCAGCGCCGCCCGCGCCGCCCGCAGCAGGCCGAGCACGAGCTGGACCGCTCCGGCCAGCAGGGTGATCATGCAGGTGGCCCGCCAGCCGTACGTCTGGACGAGGTCCGCCACCACCAGCGAGAGGCCGGCGGCGGGCCCGCTCACCTGGACGACGGAGCCGCCGAGCGCTCCGGCCACGATGCCGCCCACGACGGCGGCCACGAGACCTGCGGCGAGGGGGGCACCCGAGGCCATCGCGATCCCCAGGGACAGGGGCACCGCGACGAGGAAGACCACGAGCGAGGCAGGCACATCGTACCTGAGAGTCCTCAGCGCGTTACTGTGAGTGTCGCCGGTCATGCGGCAAACCCTAGTGCCCCGCCGGGGCGGGGCTCGAAGGGTCGTCGTCGGGCTTTACGCAATCCAGGGCTGACACGGCGGCGCGCCTGGCTGCGGACACCCGCGGCCGGGCCCTGGGCGGGCACCGGGACCGGGGCCGGGCGGGCGGCCCCGGTGGCGGATCAGCGGTAGTAGTCCGGAAGGTCCGGCTCGGCCGGGGCGGTCGGGGCGGCCCGGCGGCGGCCGCGACCGCCG
>NZ_JBEXDT010000104.1:0-28957 GCF_040605905.1 Nonomuraea sp. NPDC005501
GTGTCCACCACCAGCCGCTCCTCCCCTGCCCCCAAGCGGTGGACGACCGCCTGGCCCCTGCGCCCCAGCACATCCGTGACCTCCCCCTCGGTCCGGTCAGCCGTCCGGGGGCTCGTGGTCCCGGCGGTGCTCGCCGGCCCGCCGTACGTGCTCGATCATGAGCTGCTCGGCCGCGGCGCCGTCGCCCCGCTCCAGGGCCGCCAGGATGCCCTCGTGCGCCTCCAGCTGGCCCGGCACCTGGGCCGGGTCCAGCCACAGCGAGGCCGCGGGGGGCACCGGGAAGCTGTCGTGCACCGCCCGCGCGTGCTGGCCCAGGAAGGCGGGGCCGCCGATGTCGGCGATGCGCAGGTGGAAGTGCCTGCTCTGCTCGCCGAGGCGGTTCAGCCGTCCCTCGGCGGCGTCGCGCGCCATCGCGGCGTGCAGCTCGCGCAGCCACTCCAGCTCCTCCGGCGTGACGCGGGTGGCGGCCAGCCGGGCGCCCAGACCCTCGACCACCGCGCGCAGGCCGTAGAACTCCTCCAGCGCGTCGTCGCCCAGGTCCACCACCGTGGCGCCGTGATGCGCCTCGTAGCTGATCAGCCGGTCCTTCTCCAGCCGGCGCAGCGCCTCGCGGACCGGCGTCACCGACACCCCGAGACGGCGCGCGATCGCCGCCGCGCGCAGCGCCGTCCCGCCCGGGATGCGGGCGGAGCGGATCTCCTCGGCCAGCACGCCGTAGACGTAGTCCGCCTTGCTCATGGGGGGACGCGGCTCAGGGGTCGGCATGGCTTCAGTCTCCCCCACGACGGGCCCGGGTTGACCGAAAAGGTATTTCTTATACGTTATAAGACATGACGAGCCTCGCCGACCTGCGGGTCATCGACGCCGCGACGCTGTTCGCGGGCCCCTCCGCCGCGATGATGCTGGGCGACTTCGGCGCCGACGTGATCAAGATCGAGCACCCGCGCCGCGGCGACCCGTCGCGCGGGCACGGCGCCTCGGTGGACGGCGTCGGGCTGTGGTGGAAATCCCTGTCGCGCAACAAGCGCGCCGCCGCGGTGGACCTGTCGCAGCCCGAGGGGCAGGAGATCCTGCGCCGCCTCGTGGCGCGCTCCGACGTGCTCATCGAGAACTTCCGGCCCGGGACGCTGGAGCGCTGGGGGCTCGACCCGAAGGACCTGCTGGAGCTCAATCCCCGGCTGATCGTCGCCCGCATGACCGGCTTCGGGCAGAGCGGGCCGATGGCCGGGCAACCCGGGTTCGGGACGCTGGCCGAGGCGATGAGCGGGTTCGCGGCCATGACCGGCGAGCCGGACGGGCCGCCCACGCTCCCGCCGCTCGCGCTGGCCGACGGCATCGCGGGCCTCGCGATGTCGTACGCGATCATGGTGGCGCTGCACGCCCGCGAGCGCACCGGGCGCGGGCAGGTGGTGGACATGGCGATCATCGAGCCGATCCTGGGCCTGCTGGGCCCGCAGATGACCGCCTACCGGGCGCTCGGCGCGGTACCGCGCCGCACCGGCAACCGCTCCAGCAGCAACGCGCCCCGCAACACCTACCGCACCCGCGACGGCCGCTGGCTGGCCGTGTCCACCAGCGCGCAGGCGGTCGCCGAGCGCGTCGTCACGCTCGTCGGCCGGGCCGACCTGGTGGCGCAGCCGTGGTTCTCCAGCGGCAGCGGCCGGGTGGCGCACGTGGACGAGCTGGACGAGGCCGTCGCCGGCTGGATCGCCGCCCGCGACGCCGACGAGGTCATCGCCCGCTTCGAGGAGGCGCAGGCGGCGATCGCGCCGATCTACGACGTCCGGGACATCGCCGAGGACCCGCAGTACGCGGCGCTGGGGACGTTCGTCGAGCTGCCCGACGAGGAGCTGGGGACGGTGACGATGCAGAACGTGCTGTTCCGGCTGTCGGACACGCCCGGCGAGGTGCGCTGGCCGGGCCGGTCGCTGGGGCGCGACACGGACGAGGTGCTGGGGGAGCTGGACTACGGGGCGGAGGAGATCGCGGGCCTGCGCGGCAAGGGCGTGATCGCATGACGTCGCCGTCGTCCCGGCTGCCCGCCGTCTCCTGGCTGTACGTGCCGGGGGACCGGCCGGAGAGGTTCGCCAAGGCCGCCGCGTCGGGGGCGGACGTGGTGATCATCGACCTGGAGGACGCGGTCGTCCCCGCCCGCAAGGACGAGGCCCGCGCCAACGCCGCCGCCTACCTGCGCGAGCGCGCCGCCGGGGACGCCGGCGCGGTGGCCGTCCATGTCCGGGTCAACGACGTGACGACCGCGAGGGGGCTGGACGACCTGGCCGCGCTCGCCGGCCTGCCGGGGCTCGGCGGCGTCCGGCTGCCCAAGGTGGACTCCGCCGGGGTACTGGACGCGCTCGACGGCCTCGCGGTCCCGGCGTACGCGGTGCTGGAGTCGGCCGCCGCGATTCTGGCCGCTCCGGCGATCGCCGCCCATCCGCGGGTCGCCGGTGTGGCCCTGGGCGAGCAGGACCTGGCCGCCGAGCTGTCCGTCACGGCCGCGACCGCCCTCGACCAGCTCCGGCTCCAGGTGGTGCTGGCCGCCGCCGCGGCAGGGCTGCCGCCCGTGCCCATGTCGGTCTATCCGGACGTACGAGACGAGGAGGGGCTGCTGGCGTCGTGCGCCGCGGGGCGGGGGATCGGGATGTTCGGGCGGGCGGCCATCCACCCGCGCCAGATCCCGGCGATCCGGCGCGCCTTCACGCCCACGGCGGAGGAGACCGCGCGGGCCGCGGAGATCGCCGAGGCGGCCGAGCTGGCGGAGCGGGAGGGGCTGGGGGCGGTCGCGCTGCCGGACGGCCGCTTCGTGGACGCCCCGATCGTCGCCCGCGCCCGCCGCACCCTGGCCCTCGCCCGCCGCCTCGCCCCACCGGTCCCGGACGGCCCGCACGACCGGCCGGCCACCACGTCCCCGGACGCCCGGCCACCCGCCTGACCCGTCACCGGATGCCCGGCCACCCGCCTGACCCGTCACCGGATGCCCGGCCCCCCGCCTGACCCGTCGCCGCGCGCCCTGAGGCGGCGGGTCAGGGGATCCAGCGGGTGGAGAGCTCCGCGTCCTCCGGGGCGGGGCCCGGCAGGGCGTCGTGGGAGGCGGGCACGCGCAGGGCGTCGAGCAGCAGCGCCAGATAGCGGTGCCGCAGTTGCCGGGTGCGCTCCTGATCGCCCAGCTTCACCGACGCCACCTGCTCGAACAGCAGCGCGATGTCCGCCGTCGTGACGTCCGGACGCAGCACCCCCGCCTCCACGGCGCGCGCGTGGACCCGGGCCGCCAGGTCCGAGGCGCGGGCCGCCGCAGCGCCCAGCTCCGGCGTGGGCTGGAAGGTGCCGGCCAGCTTGATGGTCAGCGAGCTGCTGTCGGCGTCCACGGTGCCGCGCATGTAGCCGGCGAACGCCTCCCACGGGTCCCCCTGGTCGTCGAGGGCCCGTTCCGACACCGCGCTGTAGAGGTTCAGCCCGTCCAGGCACAGTTTGCGCAGCAGGTCCTCCTTGCCGGGGTAGCGACGGTAGAGTGCGCTGATCCCGACGCCGGCCCGCTCGGCCACCGCCGAGATGGGCGCCCCGGGGTCGGAGGTGAACACGGCCCGCGCCGCCTCCAGGATCAGCTCGTCGTTGCGCGCCGCCTGCGCCTTGCGCCCGCTCATGGGTGTGGTCGTCATGCCTCCAGCATATTGGAACGGAAACTTCCGTTCTAGTATGCCGCCGATCCGCGCGCATTGGTCCGTATGTCTATACAAAGAGTTGATATTGATGTACAACCGGGGCGAGCCCGATGGTCATGGAGGTGTCCCGGTGAGACGAACCCGTGTCGTGCTGGCCCTGCTCTGCGCTTTGACGCTCGGCGCCTGCTCCTCCTCCGGCGGGGCCGGCACGGAGAGTGCTCCCGCCTCCGGCTCCGCGCCACCCGCGGCCGGCGGCGCCACGTTCGCCGTCGTCACCCACGGCGGTGCGGGCGACGCATTCTGGGACGTGGTCAAGAACGGGGCCGAGGCGGCCGGCAAGCAGTACGGCGTCACGGTGACGTACCAGGGCGACGGCGACCCCGGCAAGCAGTCCCAGCTCATCGACCAGGCCGTCTCGCAGAAGGTCAACGGCCTGGTGGTCTCCATGGCCAACCCCGACGCGCTGAAGGAGGCCGTCGGCCGCGCCGTCGCCGCCGGGATCCCCGTCGTGACGATCAACTCGGGGGCCGACTCCTCCAAGGCGTTCGGCGCGATCACCCACGTCGGCCAGTCCGAGGACGTGGCGGGGCGCGGCGCCGGCGAGCAGCTCAAGGCGGCGGGCGTCACCAAGCTGCTGTGCGTCGTCCACGAGGCCGGCAACGTCGGGCTCGACCAGCGGTGCAAGGGCGCCGAGCAGGGACTCGGCGGCACGGTGGAGCGGCTGCAGGTGGACGTGGGCAACCTCGCCGACGTCACCTCCAAGGTCACCGCCAAGCTCCAGTCCGACAAGCAGGTGAACGGCGTCCTCGCGCTCAACCCGGCCGTCGCGATCGCCGCGCGCGACGCCGTGAAGGACTCCGGCTCGACGGCCAGGCTCGCCACGTTCGACCTGTCGGGCGACGTGGTGACGGCCATCAAGGACGGCGAGATCCTGTTCGCGGTGGACCAGCAGCAGTACCTCCAGGGCTGGCTGCCCATCACCTTCCTCACCCTGTACGACCGGAACCTCAACACCGTCGGCGGCGGCCTGCCGGTCAACACCGGCCCCGGCTTCGTCACCAAGGACAACGCCGAGCGGGTGGCCAAGCTCGCCGAGGCGGGCACCCGATGACCCGTGCCGGAGAGCGGTCATGACCGCGGTGGCCGGCGGCGCCGACGAGCGGGTCGCCGGCGCCGGCCTGCTGCGGCGGCTGCTCATCCGCCCCGAGCTCGGCGCGGTCGTCGGGATGGTCGTGGTGTTCGCGTTCTTCGCCGCGCAGTCGGCGGTGTTCCGCTCGCCCGAGGGCGTCGCCAACTGGCTGGACCCGGCCGCCACGCTCGGCATCATGGCCGTGGCCATCGCGCTGCTGATGATCGGCGGCGAGTTCGACCTGTCGGCCGGCGTCCTCACCGGCACGACCGGCCTGATCCTCGTCACGCTCGCCACCCGCTACGGCCTGGACGTGTGGACGGCGATGCTCGTGAGCCTCGCCGTGGCGCTGGCCGTCGGGTTCGCCAACGGGATGATCGTCACCAGGACCCGGCTGCCCAGCTTCATCGTCACCCTCGGCACGTTCCTCATGCTCCAGGGCGTCAACCTCGGCGTCACCAAGGCGCTCACCGGCACCGTCCAGGTCAGCGGGCTGCGCCGGGCGGCCGGCTACGAAGGGGCGCGCACGGTCCTGGCGGGCACCGTCGAGATCGGCGGCACCCCGTTCCGCGTGGCGATCCTGTGGTGGCTGCTGGTCACCGCCCTCGCCACCTGGGTGCTCATGCGCTCCCGGGCGGGCAACTGGATCTTCGCGGTCGGCGGCGACGAGCAGGCGGCGCGGGCCGTGGGCGTGCCGGCCGCGCGCACGAAGATCGCGCTGTTCATGACGACCGCGTTCGCCGCCTGGCTGGTCGGCTCGATCCTCGCGCTGCGCTACACGTCCGTGCAGGCCAACATCGGCATCGGGCAGGAGTTCATCTACATCATCGCCGCGGTGATCGGCGGCTGCCTGCTCACGGGCGGGTACGGCTCCGCGATCGGCGCCTCCATCGGCGCGGTGATCTTCGGGATGGCCGACAAGGGCATCGTGTTCCTGGGCTGGGACGCCGACTGGTTCAAGTTCTTCCTGGGCGCCATGCTGCTGCTGGCCACGCTCGCCAACCGCCTGGTCAGGCGGTACGCCGAGGAGGTGAAGCATTGATCATCGAGACGCGCGGCATCGGCAAGACGTTCGGCTCGGTGCTGGCCCTGCGCGACGTGTCGATGGGGGTGGCGGCGGGCGAGGTCACCTGCGTGCTGGGCGACAACGGCGCCGGCAAGTCCACCCTCATCAAGATCCTGTCGGGGGTGCACCAGCACGACGCCGGGACGTACCTCGTGGACGGCGCGGAGGTGCGGCTGGGAAGCCCGCGCGAGGCGCTCGACCGCGGCATCGCCACCGTCTACCAGGACCTCGCCATGATCCCGCTGATGTCGGTGTGGCGGAACTTCTTCCTCGGCTCCGAGCCGCGCAAGGGCATCGCCTTCGACGTGGCGAGGGCCCGCAGGGTCGCCCGGGAGGAGCTGCGGGCCATGGGCATCGACATCCGGGACGTGGACCAGCCGGTCGGCACGCTGTCGGGCGGCGAGCGGCAGTCGGTGGCGATCGCGCGGGCCGTCCACTTCGGCGCCCGGGTCCTCATCCTCGACGAGCCGACCTCCGCGCTGGGCGTCAAACAGGCGGGCGTCGTGCTCCGGTACGTCGCCCGGGCCCGCGACCGGGGGCTCGGGGTGGTGTTCATCACCCACAACCCGCACCACGCCTACCCCGTCGGTGACCGGTTCCTGCTGCTCAACCGCGGGACGAGCCTCGGCGAGTACGGCAAGGCCGACATCACCCGGGAGGAGCTTACGGCGTTGATGGCCGGGGGAGCGGAGCTGGAGGAGCTGGCGCACGAGCTGCGGCGGGAGTGAACCGCGCGAGCCTCACCCGCGGGAGCGGGCCAGCGGCAGGATGACGTGGTCGACGAGGCGGCGGGCCAGGTCGCCGTCCACCGGCTCGCCGGTGATCAGGCCGCGGAAGAACAGGGTCGCCGGCCCGAGCTGCCACAGCAGCTCGGTGTCGGCGGCGGCCGCCAGCTCCCCTCTCTCCCACGCCCGCTCGAACACCCGCATCGCCAGCCGCCTGCGGCCCGCCACGTAGTGCCGGTCCACCGCGGCCGCCAGCTCGGTGTTGTGCCGGATCTCGCCCACCAGGCCCGCGACGACGTCGCCGAGCGGCTCCAGCTCGGCGACGAGGAACTCCATCAGCGCCAGCAGGTCCCCCCGCAGGCTCCCCGTGTCGGGCGCCTCGGGCAGGGGAGAGGCGGCGTTGACGAACGCCGCCACCACGAGCTCCGCCTTCGACGGCCACCGCCGGTAGACGGTCTGCCTGCTCGCCCGGGCCCTGGCCGCGACCACGTCGACGCTCAGCCGGTCGTAGCCCGTCTCGCGTAACACATCGAGGGCGGCGCCGAGCAGCTCGGCCTCACGTGCGGGACCTCCCCGCAGAGGGGTCACGGACATGACCACCAGAGTAAGCGCGATGCCGCTCCGACTGTAAGGGCTGTCAAGGCGCGGACCGTGTCCCGATGCCTTCCCGCCCGTCCCTGCCCGCCCGCCGCGCCGGTCAGCGGAGGGAGGCGAAGAAGGCGCGGACGTCCTCGGCGAAGACCTCCGGCTGCTCCAGTGCCGCGAACGTGCCGCCGCGCTCGTGCTCCACCCAGCCCACGATGGCGTTGTCGCGCTCGGCGAAGCGGCGGATCGGCCGCAGGACGTCCTTCGGGAACACCGAGATCGACGTGGGCACAGTCGCCGGCTTGAGCTCCCACTCGACGCTGGTGTCCTGGTCGGTGTCCGGCGTCTCCACGAAGGAGCGGGCCGCCGACCCGGCCGTGTTGGTCAGCCAGTAGAGCATGACCGTGGTGAGCAGGCGGTCGGCCGGGACCTCCTCGTCGCTCCACTCGTGGTAGACGCCGGCGAACCACGCCAGCAGCGCCACGGGGGAGTCGGCCATGCCGTACGCGAACGTCTGCGGCCGGGCCGACTGGATGAGCTTGTAGGCGTACTGGTCGGTCAGGTAGCGCTCGCGGAAGGCCATGCGCTCCTGCTCCACCTCGGTCAGCCCGTCCAGTTCGCCCGGCGCTCCGATCGGGAAGCAGATGATCCCGTTGCCGTGCATGCCCACCACCCGGTCGGGGGCGAGCACGCCGATCTCGCGGGAGATCCAGGTGCCCCAGTCGCCGCCCTGCACGCCGAACCGCTCGTAGCCGAGCCGCGTCATCAGCTCCAGCCACGCCTTCGCGATCCGGGTGGAGCCCCAGCCCAGCTCGCGGGTGGGACCGGACAGCCCGTAGCCGGGCAGGGACGGGATGACCAGGTGGAAGTCGCGGCTGAGCGGCTCGATCACGTCGAGGTACTCCACCGGGGAGCTGGGCCAGCCGTGCGTGATCAGCAGCGGCAGCGCGTCCTCGCGCCCGGAGCGGACGTGCAGGAAGTGGACGCCCTGGCCGTCGATCTCGGTGACGAACTGGTCGTGCGCGTCGAGCTCGGCCAGCGCGCCGTCCCAGTCGTAGCCGGTGCGCCAGTGCCGGACCAGGTCCTTCAGGTGGGCGAGCGGGACACCGTGCTCCCAGCCCGTCCCCGGGACCTCGTCCGGCCAGCGCACCCGGTCGAGCCGCCCCCACAGGTCGTCGAGGTCGGCGCGGGCGGGCTCGAAGCGGAAGGGGCGGATGTCGTTCGGGGTCAAGCCATGCCTCCATCGTCTCGGTACGCTGTACCGTACACCATACGGTTCGATGGACGCAAACGCTCGCCCCGGCCGGATCTCCGGCGCGGTCAGCGATCGTGGACGGTGATGACGTAACCGTCGGGGTCGGCGAAGGAGAACGTCCGCCCGAACGGCCCGTCCACCGGCTCGGCCACGATGGGCACGCCCGCCGCCGCCAGCTCGTCGCGCAGCGCCTGCGCGTCGTCCGCCTTCAGCCACAGCGCCACACCCAGGCCCGGACGCGGCGCCGCGTCCAGGTCCACGCCCGGCAGCGGCTCACGCACGGCGAACGGGATCGGCCGCGTGGCGAACACCACCGCGTGCGGCGGGCCCGCGGGGTCCCGCTCCAGGCCGAGGTGCTTCTCGTAGAACGCGGCGGACGCCTCGACGTCGCGAACCTGCAGCGCCACGAAGTCGACTCCGGTGACGGTCATGATGTGCCTCCTATGTCAGGACTTTGACAACAGGACTGTATGTCAGAATGCTGACATGAAGCAAGTCGGCCTGGATCTCGACCGGAGCATCGGATACCAGCTCAAGCGCGCGCACGCCGCCCTGCGCGCGGCCATGGACGCCGCCCTGCGGCGCCACGGGCTCACCACGCCCCAGTACGCCTGCCTGGAGCTCCTCGACCAGCGGCCGGGGCTGTCGAACGCCGAGCTGGCGCGGGGGGCGTTCGTCACGCGGCAGTCGATGAACGTGGTCCTGCGCAACCTTCAGGACGCCGGCCTGGTGGAGCGCCCCGAGGCCGCGCCGCACGGCCGGGCGCTGCCGGCCACGCTGACCGAGACCGGCGGCGCCCGGCTGCTCGCGGCCCGCGCGGACGTCCTCGACGTCGAGCGGCTCATGGTTCGCGACCTGGACCCGGCCCGTACCGATCTGCTGGTGGACGCCCTGACCGGCATGGCCGCCGCCCTGGGGGAGTCCGAGCCGCCCGCCGGCTAAGCGTTGATCTACGTTGTAAAGGCGGTAGCGTGGTGAGGTGTCCTCTTCGTACCTCACCCTGAAAACCGGCGTCGAGCACGAGACGGAGGCGCGGCGGTCCCGGTTCGTGTGCGCGATGGCGCCGGTGAGCGGGGTGGAGGAGGCGCAGGAGTTCATCGCCGGGCGCCGCAGGGCCCATGCGGGAGCGACGCACAACTGCACCGCGTACGTGATCGGGCAGCGCCTGCAGAAGGGCGACGACGACGGCGAGCCGGGCGGCACGGCCGGCACGCCCATGGTGCAGGCCCTGGTCGGCCGGGGGTTCAGCGACGTGGTGGCGGTGGTCACCCGCTACTTCGGCGGTGTCCTGCTGGGTGCCGGCGGCCTGGTCCGGGCGTACGGGTCGGCGGTGACGGAGACGCTGGACCGGGCGGAGGCCGTCCGCATGGTGCCGGCCCGGCTGGTGCGCGTGTCGGTGGCGCACGACCAGGCGGGCCGCGTCGAGAACGGCCTGCGCGCCTCACGGTACGCCGTGCGGGACGTCGCCTACGGCTCGACGGTCGAGTTCGCGGTGGCGGTGGGGGAGGACGAGGTGCCGGCGTTCACGGCGTGGCTGGCGACGCTCACGGCGGGGCGGGCCCGCGTGCAGACCGGCGAGGGCATGCACGTCCCGGGCTGACGCCCCGGCCGGGGGCTCAGCCCTCCAGGGCGTACTGCATGACGCGGAACTTGGCCTGGGCCTCGGCCAGCTCCGAGCTGGGGTCCGAGTTGCCCATGATGCCGCCCCCCGCGAACAGCCGGGCGCGGTTCCCGTCCACGACGGCCGAGCGCAGGGCGATGCCCCACTCGCCGTCGCCGTGGGCGTCGATCCAGCCCACCGGACCGGCGTACCCGGCGCGGTCCATGCCCTCCAGCTCGCGGATCACCTCGATCGCCGTGTCCGTCGGCGTGCCGCCGACGGCGGCGGTCGGGTGCATGGCCGCGACGACGTCCAGCACGGACGCCCCGTCGGCCAGCCGCCCGGTGAC
Source organism: Nonomuraea sp. NPDC005501 (assembly GCF_040605905.1). Classification (NCBI taxonomy): domain Bacteria; kingdom Bacillati; phylum Actinomycetota; class Actinomycetes; order Streptosporangiales; family Streptosporangiaceae; genus Nonomuraea; species Nonomuraea sp. NPDC005501. Next base: position 10,369 of record NZ_JBEXDT010000104.1, read on the forward strand.
GTGGCTGGCCAGGTGCTGGACGTTAGGCAGGACGAGCAGCTCCGGCTCGTCCGGCGTGTGCAGCGAGGAGCACAGCGGCGCGAGCGTCTGCCGGACGGACGCGATGGCACACTCGTGCTCGTGGCGGTCCTTCTCCGAGGCGAACAGGGCCGTGCCGCGGGCGAGGTCGTCGGCGGCGCTGGTGCCGCGCGGCGTCGTGCCGGCCAGGACGAGCGACTCGATGTGCTTGCCGGTACGGCGGACCAGCAGCTCGGGCGTCGCGCCGACGAGGCCCGCGACGGAGAAGGTGTAGCACTCCGGGTAGCGGCGGCTGAGCCGGTCCAGCAGCAGCCGGATGTCGATGGGGCGTTCGGCCGTGGCCAGCAGGTCGCGGGCGAGCACCACCTTCTCCAGCTCGCCGGCGCGGATGCGGCGGGCGGCCCGCGCCACGACGGCCTCCCACTCGGGCGCGGTCAGGCTGCCGTCGCTGTAGCGGATGCGGCCCGGCGTGCGGACCGGGGTGAACGGCTGCAGGCCCGGCTCGCCGACGGTGGTGAGCCAGGCGCGGCCGTCACGGCGGGCCAGGATGGTCCGGGGCACGATCAGGGTGGAGCCGGGCACGTCCTCGTCGAAGGTGAAGGTGCCGAAGGCGACGGGCCCGGAGCCGGGCGTCTTGACGGCGTCCTCGATGCGGGCGTCGCCCAGCACGTCGGCCAGCCACTGGCGGGCCCACGCGAAGCGGCGCGGCCCCGGCGGCACGGTGACGCGAGCGGCCTCCCCCCAGCCGACGAGCCCCTCGCCATGACGGATCCACGCGAACGGCGCGGTCCTCGGCAGGGAAGCCAGCAGGTCACCGGGGTCGCCCACGGAGGTGGTGCGAACCGGTAGCGGGCGGGTGGTTCCGAGCGCGACACTCACCCAAGACACTCTATGCGGGAACTGAACACGTTCGACTGTGACCCCCTGGAATGGGTGGTAACGGTCATGGATCCAAGAAAAACCTCGACATTCGCCAATATGGGGTCCTAGCCGGCTGGACCCCTGAGCCCGCCGGGCTCCGGGGCGACAGTCAAGCCGCGATATGCAGTCGGCGGTGAAATGGCCGCCCTTCCCCGCCGGTCGTGGCCGGTCCACGATCGGGTCCCTACCTTGAGGGCCATGATCCCTCGCCTGCTCGCCGCCCTGGTTCTCCTGTCCGGCTCCGGTACCGCGCAGGCCGCCGTGCAGGCCGCGGCGCAAGTCGCCGTGCGGGCCGACACCGGCGTCCCGGTGCCGACGTCGATGGTGGCTCTCGGCGACTCGATCTCCGCGGGGTTCAACGCCTGCGGCTGGTACGTCTCGTGCACCTCCCGCTCCTGGTCGGCCGGCGACAACGCCGACGTCGCCAGCCACTACCTGCGGCTGCTGCGGCTCGACGGCGACCTTCGCGGGCACAACCGCAACCTCGCCGTGCCCGGCGCGACCAGCGCCGGCCTGATGAGCCAGGTACGCCAGGCGATCGACCTCAAACCCGGCTACGTGACGATCCTCATCGGCGCCCAGGACGCGTGCGTGGGCACCGAGCGGGAGATGACGCCGGTGGAGGTGTACCGGCAGCGGCTGGACGCGGCACTGGCGGCGCTGCGTGACGGGGTGCCCGGCGTCCGGGTGTTCGTGGCCAGCATCCCGGACCTGCGGCGGCTGTGGCACGTCGGCAGGATCAACGTGCTCGCCCGCACGTTCTGGACGGGCGGGCGGATCTGCCAGTCCATGCTGGCCCGCCCCTCGTCGGTCAAGCGGGCCGACGTCCAGCGGCGCGAACGGGTGCGGGACCGGGTGATCGCCTACAACCAGCAGGCGGCCGAGGCGTGCGCCGCGCTGGGGGACGCCTGCCGGACGGACGAGGGGGCGGTGTTCCGGTTCCGCTTCACGCTCGACCACATCAGCAAGTGGGATTTCTTCCATCCGAACGTCGCCGGGCAGCGGGCGCTGGCCGAGACGACGTTCGGCCACGGCTTCGCATGGCTGGACGGCCGGTAGGAGCCCGGACGGCCCGCCGGGGGCCTGCGGCCGTCAGCGGCACTGGGCGATCATGGCCTGCTTGTCGGCCGGGGTGACCGGCACGCCGTACTTGAGCGCGACCTGGGCGAACCGGGTCACGTACGCGCAGCGGATGCGGCGCCGCGGCGGCAGCCAGCTCGCCGGGCCGGAGGCGTCCTTCTGCTCGTTGGCGGCGCCGTCCACGGGCAGCAGGTTGAGCGGGTCGTTGGCGAAGTTCAGGCGCTTGGACATCGGCCAGCGGGTGGCGGCCATCCGCCAGGCGTAGGCGAGCGGGACCACGTGGTCCACCTGCACCTCGTCGGCGCGGGACTTGCGCCACTCGATGGACCGGCCCGTGTACGGGTCGGTCAGGCGCATGGCGACCACCTCGCAGCGCGAGCCCTTGCGGTAGCGGACGTCCTGGCCGTCGCGGGTCAGCAGGTCGTCACGGGTCCGGCACCCGTTGCCCGCGTACGGGACGCCGGAGGCGGTGTCGGCCCAGTTGTCGCCGTACCGGGTGCGCGCGTACCCCGTGGCGGGGCCGCGGCCCTTGACGCGCAGGCGGGAGATGAGCTTGCGGGCGGCGGCCCGGTCGGTGCCGGAGGTGACGGGGGCCAGGCCAGGGCGGGTGCCGCCGGCGTTGGTGAGCGGGCTGGTGCCCATGCTGACCGTGTCGACGTTGTTGACGCCGGTGGCCCGGGTGCTCTTCGCGGTCCCGAACAGGGAGACCACGAGGACGCCTCCCGCGATGAGCGCGACCGTGTCCTTCGTGCTCAAGCACGCCTCCGAAGTGGGGGTGTCAGGGTGTTGGGCACAGATCTCTAGAGAGATTCCCGGCATGGCCGACTTTGACACGGTAAGGCATGGACATCGGGCCGGGCAGGAAGGTGTGACTTGCGCGGCCCGCCCGCGTGACGACGCCTCAGCGGGTGATCGCGCCCAGGGATTCCACGAAGCCGGCCAGGAGCCGGGCGAACTCGGCGCGGTCGGCGGCCGGCCAGTCGCGCATGGCCTCGGCGTACACCTCCTGCCGGAAGGCGTGGATCCGCGCGGACACGCGCCGCCCGGCCGGGGTGCGGACGAGCAGGGCGCGGCGGCCGTCGGCCTGGTCCGCCTCGCGCCGTACCAGACCGGCCGTCACGGCCGCGGCGACGAGCTTGCTGGCGCGCGGCTGGTCGATGTTCAGGGCGGCGGCCACGCTGCTGACGGTCGCGGCGTCGCCCCCTTCCTCGGCTTCCTCGATGACGTCCAGGATCTCGGCGCCGCCCCCTGGTGCGGCGATCGAACGGCCCATCGGTTTCTGGCTGAAGCACCTCGACCAGCTCATCGAGGGCGCCGCCGGGCGCGTCTTCGCCGAGGAGCGGCTCACCCGGAGGCACTGGCAGGTCATGAACGTGCTGCACCGGTCCCCGCGGACCACGGACGAGCTGGCTGAGGCGTTGCGGCCCTTCTGGGCACCCGGCGCGATCACCCAGGAAGACGTCACGGGCGAGCTCGCCCGCCGCGGCTGGCTCTCCCAGGACGACGCGGGCCGCCACACACTCACGGCGGACGGCCGGGCCGGACATGCCGCGGTGCGGCAGAAGGCGGACGGCATCCGCGCCACGTTCCTCGCCGGCCTGACCGAGGAGGAGTACCGCGAGACCGTCGGCGTCCTCCAGCACATGGCCGGCAACCTGGAGCGCGCCGCCCTCTCGGGCAGGGCCGACACGTGACGGCCGCCCGTACCTTCCGGAACATCGCTCTGTGGATCATCCAGGTCCTGCTGGCGGCGATGCTGGTCAACAGCGCCGTGCAGAAGCTCCTCGGGACCGGGGAGTTCGTGGCCGGGTTCGCCAAGCTGGGGCTCGGCGCCTGGTTCCTGTACCTGGTCGTCGTACTGGAGCTCGCCGGGGCGCTCGCCGTGCTGATCCCCCGGCTGGCGGGTCCGGCGGCGTGGGGCCTGGTGCTGATGATGTGCGGCGCCGTCGTCGCCGAGCTCACTGTGATGCGCGGAAGCGTGGTCCCGGCGCTGAACGTGCTCGTCATGGCGGCCCTCGTCGCCTGGGGGCGGCACCGCGGCACGGTCGAGGTGTACCGGCGGATCGTCCGGCGATGAGGCCGATCGCCGGAGGCTGACCCGGGCCGATCGGGCGGCGTCTCAGCGGTTCGGCTCGCAGGATGCCTGCGGCCCGCAGGATGGCTGCGGGCCGCGATGTGTCGTCCGGCCGGCGATGCCGGCCGCGAGAGGTCGTGAGGCGCGGTTACGCGGAGGAGGCGGGGGCCTGGTTCACGGCCGGGCCGCGCAGGTCGTACGCCATCCGGCCCGGCTCCTCCCGGTCGCGCCCGGCGCCGGCCTCACGGGCGGCCTCGTCGTCGTCCTCGTCGCCCACCTCGTCCGCGCCCTGCGGATCGTCCTCGTCCTGGGGGTCGTCCTGCGAGGAGCCGTGGGGCTCGTCGTGGGCGCCGTCCGGGGTCTCCGTGGTGGCGGCGGCCGCGGGTTCCGGCTTGACCCAGGTGCCGTTGCGGCGGGCCAGCAACTCCTCCAGCAGGGCGTCCCACTGCGCGCCGACGGCGTCGATGTCGTACGTGCGGGCCGTCTCCAGCGCACCGGCGGCCAGCCGGCGGCGCAGGTCCTCGTCCTCGATCACCCGCATGATCGACGTCGCGAGGTTGGCGTTGGTCCGCGGCTTGACGAGCAGCCCGTCGACCTCGTCGGTGATCATCTCCTTGGGCCCGTGCGGGCTGTTGAAGCTGACGATCGCCAGCCCCTTGGCCATGGCCTCCAGGATCGTCATCGGGAAGCCCTCGTGGCGCGAGCTCAGCACGAAGATCGACGCCTTCTCCAGCTCCGCGCCCACATCGGACGTCGGGCCGGGCAGCACGACCTTGCCCTCCAGACCGGCCTCGGCGATCTGGGTGCGCAGGTTGTCCTCCTGCGGACCGGCGCCGAAGATGCGCAGCTGCCAGTCGGGGTGCGCCTGCGCGACCTGCTCCCAGGCGGTGATCAGCCGGTGGAAGCCCTTGAGCCGGGTCATCCGGCCGACGGCCACGACGACCTTGGCGTCCAGCTTGGACAGGCCGCCCTCCATGGGCGGCACCGCGTTGGGGATCCGCACCAGGCGCTTGGGCTTCTTGGGCAGCGTGGCGCGATAGTCGCGCAGGTCGGCCTTGGTCAGCGTGGTGAGCGCGTCGAAGCGGCGGTAGCGCCACTTGATGAGCTCCTGCATCGGCTCCACCTGCGTGCGCAGGGCCACGTGCTCCTGGCCGACCGTGATGACGCTGGGCAGGGCGAGCTGGGCCATCGCCAGGTTGAGGCCGGGCCGGGTCGCCATGAGCACGCCGGTGTCGAGCGAGCGGATGTAGCGGGCCAGCTTGAGGTCGGTCCACAGGTTGAACCGGTGGTAGGCGGTCTCCTCCTTGGGGATCAGCCGGCTCGGCATCTTCGACAGCATCGCCCGCATGGGATCCGGGCTGGGGTTCAGCCGGTCGTCCAGGAAGCGGAACTTCACCCGCGGGTCGATGGGGAAGAACGGCTGCTCGGCTTCCTTCAGGATGGAGACGATCTCCACGTCGTGCTCACGAGCCAGGTAGCTGGCCAGGTTGAACACGGTTCTGATCGTCCCGCCCATGCCGTTGGCGTGCAGCAGCAGGATCCGTACCTGATGAAGGGAAGGGGGCGGTGCCTTGCGCACCTTGCGCCGGTTGTAGCCCTTGTACAGCCGGACCATCGCCGACCTGCCCTTGCGTGCCAGTGCGCGCACCTGCGGGATCCCCCTTGGCTCGAGAGTGTCACAACACACGTGGCCGGCGGTGAGCCACTCTCACCACCGGCCTATTGTCTCGCTTCGGCGGAGTGCACCATTCATCCCCGTGGCACTATCCCCACCTATGATCATTAGACGCCTCAAATGCCATTAAGGTTGCACCGGTGATGCAGCCGAGATCCCGCGCCACGTGCCCGTGAGCAGTCCGGGACGGAGAGTGCGCGGGGGCCGGGCAGCCGGGCCAGGACCGCGGCTGCCCGTCAACTCACCGGCTACGCCTCGTCCGGCTTGCGGCTGTCCTTCTTGGCGTCCTTGACCTGCCTGCTGGTCTTGATCGCTTCCTTCTTGGACTTGCCGGACTTGGTCGCCGGTTTCTTCTTGGCCTCTGCCATCGTTTCCCCCGAGTGGCTATGGTGCCCGAATGGCACACTAAGCCGCTTAATACCCGTTTAGCACTCGAACCCGACATTGCATCCCGGGCGAGTCCGGTCAGGGCTGCCCCAAACGCCGCAAAGTGTCACAGCAGAGGCAGTTGTTCGGCCGCCGGAGGCTTGGCGGGCGGTGTGGCCGCGGAGCGCGGCGGGCGGACGCGGCGGGTCCGCCCGGAGGTGGTCGCGCCGACCCCGTGGTGCTCGGCCAGCCGCCTGACCTGCTCCGTGATCCGCCGCTGGTACGCCTGCGGCGCGTAGGCGCCCCTGCCGTACAGCTCCAGGTAGCGCGGCACGAGGCGCGGGTGCTCGCGGGACAGCCACGTCAGCCACCACTCGCGCGCCCCCGGCCGCAGGTGCAGCACGATCGGCGCGATGTGCGTCGCGCCCGCCTCGGCGATCTCCTTGACCGTGCGGTCGAGCTGGGCGGGGGAGTCGGTGAGGTAGGGCAGGATCGGCGCCATCAGCACCCCGCAGTCGATGCCGCGCTCGTTGAGCGTCGCGCACACCTCCAGGCGCCGGCGCGGGTCGGGGGTGCCGGGCTCGGCGGAGCGCCAGGCATCGGCGTCGAGGAAGCCGACCGAGACGTTGGCGCTGACGTCGGTGACCTCGGCCGCCTCGGCGAGCAGGTCGAGGTCGCGCAGGATCAGCGTGCCCTTGGTGAGGATCGAGAACGGGTTGGCGGCGTCGCGCAGCGCCTCCAGGATGCCCGGCATGAGCCGGTAACGGCCCTCGGCGCGCTGGTAGCAGTCGACGTTGGTGCCCATGGCGACGTGCTGCCCGCGCCAGCCCGGGGCGGCCAGCTCCCTGCGGGCCAGCTCGGCGGCGTTGACCTTAACAATGACCTTGGAGTCGAAGTCCGCCCCGGCGTCGAGGTCGAGATAGCGGTGGGTGTTGCGGGCGAAGCAGTAGACGCAGCGGTGGCCGCACCCCCGGTAGGGGTTGATCGTGAACTCGAACGGGACGCGGCTGGCGGCGGGCACCCGGTTGATGATCGAGCGGGCGTGGATCTCGTAGAACGTCATCCCCCGGAACTCGGGGGTGTCGAACGTGCGCGTCACCGCGCCGCGGGCGAACAGCGGCACGACCGGATCATCCGCATCGGTACCCGTCAGGCGGAGATTGTCCCAGCGCATGTCCTTGATTGGAACAGAAGTTCGATGATGATCGCAAATGGAAAGAGGCGGCAATTACCTGACAGGGCGGGGGCTAATGATCTTCAGGGTTGGGCAGAACACCCGCACAGAGCTTGCGTTCCGGAGGTGCACCCATGGCCTGGTCGCAGGACGAGGAGCGATTGCTGGCACAGATCGAACGGCACCTCGTCGACGACGATCCCCGTCTCGTGGCGCGACTGGAGTCGTTCAACGAGCGGGTCCGACGCAACGAGGCCAAGGCCGCCGGCCAGGGCCGGCTCCGGCCGAGGCCGCGCCGCTCGACGGTGATCATCCTGATCAGCTGGGTGCTCATCGCCACGCTCGTGGCGACCCTGCTGGTCATGGTCCTCCAGCACGGAAGCGCCACGTCCTTCTGATCCGCATTTCCCCATCTCGGCCCGTGTGTAGCCGTCTTGGGCGGATTTTTGAGCCTTTGTTGGGTGATCAGGCGCGGACCTAGGGCGCCGAGCACCCCCGTCTCACCGCAGGTCTCCCCTTGGGGTCGACGTCCGGACTCGCACTGGCCATGGGATGCTCGCGCACGTATACTCGTAGACGAGTGTTCGTACACGAGCTACCGAGTGGAGGCGCGCGAGATGGCGAAGCGGCGGAAGGTGGGGAGCCTGCTGGCCCTCGCCGTGCTGTCCGTCGTGGCACAGCGCCCGATGCACGCCTACGAGATGGCCTCCGTTCTGCGGGCCCGCGGCAAGGACCAGGACATGGCGATCAAGTGGGGGTCCCTCTACACCGTCGTGCACAACCTGGCCCGGCACGGCCTGCTGCGGGAGGCGGGCAGCGACCGGCAGGGCGGCCGGCCCGAACGCACCGTCTACGAGATCACCGCCGAGGGCCGCGCCGAGCTGGCCGACTGGACGCGCGAGCTGCTGTCCGACCCGGAGGAGGCGCCGCGCAGGTTCGAGGCGGGGCTGTCGGTCATGGGCGGGCTCGCGCCCGAGGAGGTGACCGCCCTGCTGCGCCGGCGGCTCGACGCCCTGGAGCGGCTCGTCGCCGCCCAGCGGGAGGCGCTGGAGCGCGACGCGGGTGACCTGCCGCGGCTGTTCGTCCTGGAGTCGGAGTACGCCCTGGCGATGCGCGAGGCCGAGGCCGCCTGGACCAGGTCGCTGCTGGAGGAGCTGGCCGCGGGCACGTTCCCCCGGCTGGCGGAGTGGCGGGCCTTCCACGGCTCGGGCCACATCCCCCAGGACATGGCCGGCCTGGCTGAGAGGGGGGCCGTCACGGACTGACCCGGACATGGAGGAGGGCCCCGGAGGAGGTGCGGGAACACCGCCGCCGGAGCCCTCGGAACCTCGAACCGAAACCCGCGCGGGCGGATCCCGGCCACGAGATGGCACTCGCAAGCATATCCGGGCCTCCCCGCGTGGACCTGCACGCCCACACCACGGATGGGGAACGACCATGCGCAACTTGAAGACCGTCGTCGAGCACGTGACCTCCGCGGACGGCACCGCCGTCGCCTACCGCCGGCTCGGTGACGGGCCCGGGCTGGTGCTGCTGCACGGAGCCATGCAGACCGGGCCGAGCAACATCGAGCTGGCCCGCGCCCTGGCCGGCTCCCACACCCTCTACGTGCCCGACCGCCGCGGACGCGGCGCCGGCGGCCCGCGGCGTCCCGGCCACCGCGTGCGCCAGGACGTCGAGGACGTCTGCGCGCTGCTCGACGCCACCGGGGCACGCGACGTGGCCGGGGTCAGCTCGGGCGCGATCATCGCCCTGCTCACCGCGCTGTCCCGGCCCGACGTGCGCCGCGTCGTCGCGTTCGAGCCGCCGCTGGACCTCGACGGGTCCAACGACACGGGGTGGCTGGAGCGCTTCGACCGGGAGATCGCCGAGGGGCGGACCAGCGCCGCGCTCGTCACCGGCATGCTGGGCACCCGCATGGGGTCGCCGGTGTTCCGGCTCATGCCCCGCCGCCTGACGGAACGGCTCACCACCACGTTCGTCGAGCGGCAGGAGCGCAACGGCACGGGGGAGGAGCCCGGCTTCCGCGAGCTGGCCCCCACGATCAACCACGACGCGCGGGTGGTCGCCGAGACGGCCGGCCTGCTGCCCCGGCTACGCGAGCTGCGGGCCGAGGTGTTGCTGCTGGGCGGCTCCAAGAGCCCGGCCTACCTGAGGAAGAGCCTCACCGCGCTGGAGGGCGTGCTCCCCGACGCCCGGCGGGTCGTCCTGCGCGGCCTGAACCACAACGCCACCGGCAACGCCGCCGCGGGCGGGAAGCCGGAGGCCGTCGCCCGCGAGATCGCCGGCTTCCTGTCCTGAGTCCCAGGGTCAGAGGCCGCGGAGGAAGGCGGCGGCGATCGGCGCGGCGACCTTGCCGCCCGTGCCGCCGCCCTCCACCACCACCGCGAACGCCACGTCGTCCTTGAACCCCATGAACCAGGCGTGCGTCTCCAGCTTCTCGCCGGTGCCGTACTCGGCGGTGCCGGTCTTGCCGTGGGTGCCGGCCGGCAGGCCCGCGCCCTTGGCGGTGCCCTTGGTGACGACGGCGGCGGTCAGCTCGTGCATGGACTCCTTGACCCCGTCGGGCAGCGGATGCTCCTCGGCCTTCTGCGGGAGCCCGGGCACGAGCGTCGGCGGGCGCCAGGTGCCGTCGTCGATGGCGGCGGCCACCGACGCCATCGACAGGGGGCTGGCCGTGATCCGGGCCTGCCCGAACGCCTCGGCGGCGAGCTCGGCGTCGGACTGGGCGCGCGGCACGCTGGCCTTGGTGGCGGGCACGCCGATGTTGAGCGGCTGGTTGAAGCCGACCGACTCCGCCGTCTCCAGCAGCTTGTCGGCGCCGAGCCGCCGCTCGGCCATCGGCGCGAACGTGGTGTTGCACGAGTGGGCGAAGGAGTCGAGGAACGACAGCGACCCGAACTCCTCCTCCTCGGAGTTGCGGATCTTCAGCCCGCCGACGGTCGCGTACTTGGGGCAGGTGACCGAGTCGCGGGGTGAGACGCCCGCGGCGAGCAGCCCGATCGCCGTGACCGCCTTGAAGGTGGAGCCCGGCGGGTAGCGGCCGTCCAGGGCCCGGTTGAAGCCGCCCACGTTGTTGACCACGGCCAGGATCTCGCCGGTGCTCGCCTTCACGGCGACCATGGAGGTGGGCTTCTTGACGTCCTTGACCGCGGCGACCGCGGCGGCCTGCGCGCGCGGGTCGAGGCTGGTCTTGACCGGCTCGCCGTCGGTGCCCTCGATGGTGTGCAGGGTCTTGCCGGCGACCTGGATCTGGGTCGTGGGGGTGCCCGCGAGCTTCTTCTGGAACGTCTCCTGGAGCCCGCCCCGGCCCACGGCCTGGCCGACCTTGTAGGCGCTGCCGAGCTTGGCGACGTCCTTCTTGGTGGCCTTGTCGAGGTAGCCGACGAGCTGCTGCACCGAGCCGCCGGCCTTGCCGTCGTCGATGCGCCCGCCGTCGGCGTCGGTGATCTCCGCCCGCTCCGGCCAGCTGGTCCTGATCGTGAACGACGCGCCGGACGTCAGGGACGGGTGCAGCGCGGCCGGCGTCCAGTCCACCTTCCAGGCACGGTCGGCGACCTTGAGGTCGAGCCGTCCCTCGTAGGTCCACTCGCCGATGTTCTTGAGCCTGAGCGTCGCGGTGTACGGGACGCGGGCCCGGTCGTCGGTCTCGGTGACCTTGCCCAGCCTCACCTGTGTGGACTCGACGGCCAGGGCGGTGCGCATCTGGTCGTAGGCGGTCAGCGGCTGCGGGGCGGCGAGCTGGGCCCGCATGGCCGCCGTGTCACCCGCCTGCCAGGCGGCGGCGAAGCGCTGTGCCGTCTCCGCCGGGGTGCCCTGGGTGCGCAGCAGGTAGTAGGCGCCGCCCCCGGCGGCGCCCACGACCAGCACGGTGATGCCGGAAACGATCGCGATGGTACGGCCACGCGCCACTGGTCAGCCCCCTGGTCCTCGGCAGCGCTTGCTGGGTCCACGAGCTTAGCCGGGCCCGCCGCCCGCCGGGTCCGATGCGACGATCTTGGATTCGGTCCCCGCCTCGGGGGACCCGTTGGCCGAGGACTTGACGCTGGCGGCGTAGGCGGGCACGTACTCCTGGCCGGACAGCTTCTGGATGGCGGCCATGATCTCGTCGGTGACCTGCCGCCGGTCGCGGGCCTTGGTGTGGTCGCCGTCGAACGTCATGGGCTCGCCGATCCGGATGCCGATCCGGGCGGGGCGGGGCACCTTGGCGCCGACCGGCAGCACCTTCTCCGTGCCGCTGAGCGCGACGGGAAGCACCGGCGCGCCGGTGCGCAGCGCCAGCCAGGCCACGCCGATCTTGCCGCGGTAGAGGCGGCCGTCGGGAGAGCGGGTGCCCTCGGGATGGATGCCGAACAGCTCGCCGCGCTCCAGCACCTCGGTGGCCGCGTCGAGCATGGCCTGCGCCGCGTGCGCGCTGTCACGGTCGATGGGGAGGCTGCCGCCCAGGCGCATGAACCAGCCGGAGACCGGGTTGCCGGAGAAGTACTCGTTCTTGGCGACGAACGTCACGGGCCGCGGCAGCAGCGTCGGCAGCAGGAACGAGTCGAGGACGGACAGGTGGTTGGCGGCCAGGATCGCGGGGCCCGTCCTGGGCACGTGCGCCGCGCCGGAGATGTGCGGGCGGCACATCACATGGGCCAGCGGCGTGGCGGCGAACTTGACCACTTGGTACAGCAATGGGCTCTCCTGGCTGATCGTCGGTCGGCCACCCCACCATAAGGCAGGCGCCCCGGCCGGAGCCGGGGCGCCTGGAAAAGCTGATGAGGCCGATGTGGCGGTCGCCTCCTCGGCGAGATGCACAACACGGCTCCAGCCGAACGGTATTCCGTGAAGGCGGTATTTTGCGGCCCGGGGGACACAGACCACATCGGCCTCATGACTCTAACGGACATCCGGTGAGGCGTATTCCACCGGGCCCAAAGATTCGGTCAGGTCCTGGTCCAGTGTGGCTGCGCGACGTCGAAGACCCGCAGCTCACGGCCACGCAGCGCCACCTCGGCGAACTGCCACAAAATCGCCCCGGTCGGCGCGTGGACCACGATCGAGGGGCCCAGCGGCATCTGCAGCAGCCCGGCGCTCCAGCGCGGCACCCCCGGCGCGAGGAACCGCTCCAGCGGCACGGCGTGCACCGAGGCCACCTCGCGCGGGTCCGCCACGGGCCGCTGCCGGCCGCCGAAGGCCACGACCGGGGTGATCACGAACCCGGAGTCGGTGACGTAGTCGTCCAGCAGCCCCGCCACCCGCACGCCGCTGACCGCGGTCTCCTCGGCCAGCTCGCGCAGCGCCGCCTCGACCGGCTGCTCGCCGTCGTCCAGCCGGCCGCCGGGCAGCGCCCACTGGCCCGCGTTGCGGCCGTGCGGCGAGCGCCGGATCATGATCGTGTACGGGTCGCCGGCGTCGTCCTCCAGCACGCACACGGTGACGGCGGCGCGGCGGACGCCGGGGGCGGGCGGCGCCTCCCGGCGGGGGAAGGCGGCCAGGCGGGCGGCGACCAGCTCGCGCAGCTCGTCCATCGGGGGAAGCACCCGCCCAGGATCGCACGGCGGCTCAGGGCGGCGCCTCCGGCAGCCGTACGGTGACGCTCAGGCCGCCCTCCGGGCGGGCCTCGGCCGTGACCGTGCCGGCGTGCGCGTCGCAGATGGCCCGCACGATCGACAGCCCCAGCCCCGAGCCGCGCGCCGAGCGCAGCCGGTCGCCCTGGAGCCGCCTGAACGGCTCGAACAGGTCCTCCACCTCGTACGGCGGGACGGTCTGCCCGGTGTTGTCCACCTCGACCACCGCGTGGCCGGCCTCCGGGCGCACCCGCACCCACACCTGGCCGTCGCGCACGTTGTACTTCGCGGCGTTCTCCACCAGGTTGAACAGGCACCGCTCCATCAGCAGCGGGTCGCCCAGCGCGAGGGCCGGGCGCAGGTCGGTGTGGAGGGTGAGGGGCCGCCTGCGCCCGGCGAGGTCGAGCTGCTCCAGCACGATGCGCGCCACCTGCGCCACGTCCACGGTCTTGCGCACGCCCAGCTCCTGCTCGGACTGGGCGAGCAGCAGCAGCCCCTCGATGAGCCGCTCGTAGCGGGCGTTGGTGCCGAGCAGGGCCCGCGCCAGCGCCTTCAGGTCCTCCGAGGCGGCCGGCTCCTCCAGCGACACCTCCAGCACCGTGCGGTTGATGGCCAGCGGGGTGCGCAGCTCGTGCGAGGCGTTGGCGATGAAGCGCCGCTGCCCCTCGAACACCCGGTGCAGCCGGTCGAGCATCGCGTCGAACGTGTCGGCCAGCCGCTTGACCTCGTCGGGCGGCCCGTCCAGCGCGATGCGCTCGTGCAGGGTGCTCTCGGAGAGCCTGCGGGCCGTCTCGGTCACCCGGTCGAGCGGGCGCAGCGCCCGGTCGGCCACCAGGTAGCCGAGCACCACCGCGAGGACGCCGAGCAGCACCATGATGGCCGCCGAGGAGCGCAGCATGTCGTCCAGCACGGTCGCGGCCCGCTGCCGCACGTCCCCCTTCACCTGCTGGAACACCAGGTCGTCGGACGGCGCCTGGGTGACCGTCACGAGCGGCTTGCTGGTGACGATCTTCGTGAAGCCGAGGGAGAACTGCTGGCTCAGCGCCCGCGCGGTCAGCAGGTACGTGGACCACAGCAGCAGCGACCCGGCCAGGAAGAACAGCCCGCCGTACAGGATCGTCAGCCGCATCCGCAGCCCGAGCCGGTGCCACGGCCGGACGCGGCCCGGCGGCCGGTCCCGCCGGGGCCTCCACCGGCCGAGGGGCGCCCTCACAGCCGGTACCCCTGGCCCGGGAGGTTCTCGATCAGAGGGGGAGAGCCGAGCTTCCTGCGCAGCGAGGTGAGCGTGACCCGCAGCACCCCGCTGGCGGCGTCGGCGTACTCGTCCCACGCGCTCCTGCGCAGCTGCGCCGAGGTGACCAGCCGCCCGTCCGCGCGCAGCAGCGCGTGCAGCACGTCGAACTCCTTGCGGTTCAGCGCGACCGGACGCCCGTCGCGCGTGACCGTGCGGCGGCCCGGGTCCAGCCGCACGCCCGCCCGCTCCAGCGGCGCCGGGCCGTCCCGTCGGGAGCGGCGCGACAGCGCCCGGATCCGCGCCACCAGCTCGGCGAACGTGAACGGCTTGATCAGGTAGTCGTCCGCGCCCAGGGTGAGCCCGTCCACCCGGTCGCGCACCCGGCCGGCCGCGGTCAGCATGAGCACCCGGCCCGCCGCGTCGCCTCCCGCCAGCTCCCGGCACACCTCGTCGCCGTGCACCTCGGGCAGGTCGCGGTCCAGCACCACCACGTCGTACGGGACGTACGCGGCCAGCTCCAGCGCCTCCTGCCCGTCGTAGGCCACGTCGACCGCGATGGCGTGCAGCCGCAGCCCGCGCGCGATGGCGTCGGCCAGCTCCTCTTCGTCCTCCACGACGAGCACCCGCATCCGGTGCCCCCTTTCCGTTCCCCACTGACCTTGGCGGATCTGGTGTTAGCGGCGGATAAGGGCGCCTGGGGCGGCTTATCGCCGTTTAGCACCCGCCTCGCTGGAGTGGGCCTCGCGCCGCGGCGAACGTCCGGCGGCGCCCGCGAAGGAGTGACAGCGATGAACCTGCGATACCTGCTGGCGGCCGTCTGCGCGACGGCGGCCCTGTCCGGCCTGTCCGCGTGCGGTGGCGGCACACCGGCCGGGGACGGCGTGGCCGGCGTGGCGAGCACCGGTGGAGCGACCGCGAGCACCGGCGGCGCGCCCGCCTCCGCCGCGCCCTCCATGGACCCGAGGGACGCCCAGCTCAAGTTCGCGCAGTGCATGCGGGAGCACGGCATCGAGATGGACGACCCGGAGCCCGGCGGCGGCATCCGGATCAAGTCCCGCAAGGGCGACGAGGCCAAGATGCAGGAGGCCCAGAAGGCGTGCGGGCACTTCATGGAGGCCGCGGTCGGCGAGGCCAAGGGCAAGATGGATCCGAAGGCGCGCGACCAGGCGCTGAAGTTCGCCCAGTGCATGCGCGAGAACGGCATCGACATGGCGGACCCGTCCACCGACGGCCGGATCGAGATCAAGATCAAGCCCGGGACGGCCGAGGAGAAGGTCAAGGCCGCCCACGAGGCGTGCAAGGAGTTCGAGCCCGGCGGCGGCCCCCGATGAGGAAGGGGCTCGCGCTCACCGGAGCCGGGGTGCTCGCCGTGGCCGCCGCGTGGACGGCCGTGGCCGTGCTCGGCGACGGCGGCACCGGCGCGGCGGCCCCCGCCCGGCAGGCCGTACCGGCGACGGCGGAGATCACCCGGCAGGACCTCGTGGACACCAAGACCGTCACCGGGGCGCTCACCTACTCCGGCGAGCGCCAGGTGAGCACGGGCGCGTCGGGCACGGTGACGTGGGTGGCCGCAGAGGGGGCCGTGGTGCGCCGCGGCCACGCGCTGCTGTCGGCGGACCGCGAACCGGTCGTGCTCATGTACGGCAAGCTGCCGCTGTACCGGGAGCTGCACCAGGGCGTCTCCGACGGGCCGGACGTCGAGCAGCTGGAGCGCAACCTCAAGGCCCTCGGCCACGGCGACTACCTGACCGTGGACGAGCACTTCAGCTACGCCACCTACCTCGCGGTCAAGGAGTGGCAGGACGACCGGGGGCTCCCGGAGACGGGACGGGTGGACGCGTCGCAGGTGGTGTTCCTGCCGTCGGTCGTCCGCGTCACGGACGCGGCCGTGGAGGTGGGCGACCGGCTCGCACCGGGCCGCCGCGCCCTGACGGTCAGCGGCGTGCGGCGGCTGGTCCACGTGGACCTCGACGCCGACGACCAGGCGCTGGCCCGCAAGGGCGCGAAGGTCACCGTGGAGCTGCCGGGCGGCGAACGCGTCTCCGGGAAGATCACCTCGGTCGGCACGGTCGCCGAGACCAGCGGACAGGGCCAGGACAAGAACGTCACCGTAGACGTCGACATCACCCTGGCCAGGACACCCAGGACCCGCCTCGACCAGGCGCCGGTGGAGGTCGAGATGGAGAGCGAGCGGCGCGAGGGGGTGCTGTCCGTGCCGGTCGAGGCGCTGCTGGCGCTGCGCGAGGGCGGGTTCGGCGTCGAGGTGGTCGAGGGCGGCGCGACCCGGATCGTGGGCGTGCGGACCGGCGCGTTCGGCGGCGGCCGGGTCGAGGTCGAGGGCGCCGGGCTGGCGGAGGGCATGAAGGTCGGGGTGCCGTCCACATGACCGGCACCCTTTCCGAGGGCCTCGCCGCGGGCTCCGGCGCGGAATCCGGCGCGGAATCCGGTGCGGCATCCGGCGCGACATCGGGCTCGGCATCGGGCTCGGGCGCGGTGTCGTACGTGGTGGAGCTGCGGGGCGTGACCAAGGTCTACCCCGGGGACGTGCGGGCGCTGCGCGGCGTGGACCTGGCCGTGGCCGACGGTGAGCTGCTGGCCATCGTCGGCCGGTCCGGGTCCGGCAAGTCGACCATGCTGCACATGGTCGGCACCCTCGACCGGCCCACCTCGGGGACCGTCCGGGTCGACGGGCACGACGTCGCCACGCTGTCCGACCGCGAGCTGTCGGCGCTGCGCGGCCGCACGCTGGGGTTCGTCTTCCAGCAGTTCCATCTCGGTCCGGGCCTGAGCGCCCTGGACAACGTGGCCGACGGCCTGCTCTACACCGGCACCCCGCGGCGGGTCCGGCGCGAGCGGGCCGCCGCCGCCCTGGAACGGGTCGGCCTCGGCCACCGGCTGGGCCACCGGCCGTACCAGCTGTCGGGCGGCGAGCAGCAGCGCGTGGCCGTCGCCCGCGCCGTCGCGGGCGACCCGCGGCTGCTGCTGGCCGACGAGCCCACCGGCAACCTCGACTCCGGCGCCGGCGCCGAGGTCCTCGGCGTGCTGCGCGACCTGCACGCGGCCGGCACCACCATCGCGATCATCACGCACGACTCGGAGATCGCCGCCTGGTGCCCCCGCCGGGTGCGCCTGCTCGACGGCCGCATCGACGGCGACGAGGGTGACGGGACCGCCCCGCCGGCCGAGATCACGAAGGGGGATCGAGGATGAGCCGGAGATCGACGAAGCGCGGGCCCGCGACGCGCGGGCCGAGGCCGGCCCGGCTGAGCCCGGCCGACGTGCTGCGGGTGGGGGCCGCCGGGCTGCGGGCCCGTCCCACCCGGGTCGTCCTGTCGGCGCTGGGCATCGCCATCGGCATCGCCACCATGGTGGCGGTCATCGGCATCTCGTCGTCCTCCCGCGAGCAGCTCATGCGGCAGCTCGACCGACTGGGCACCAACCTGCTGACCGTGTCGCCGGGGCGCACGATGTTCGGCGAGGAGGCCGAGCTGCCCGTCACGGCCGTGGACATGGTCAAGCGCGTCGGCCCGGTGCGCACGGCCTCGGCCACCGGCTCCGTCAAGGCGACCGTCCGCCGTACCGACCGCATCCCCGAGGCCGTGACCAGCGGCATCTCCGTGCAGGCCGCCACCACCGAGCTGCTCACCACGCTGGAGGGCAGCGTCGCGAAGGGCGCCTGGCTGAACGCCGCCACCGAGCGCCGGCCCGCCGTCGTCCTCGGCTCCGAGGCCGCCGCCCGGCTCGGCATCGACCGCACCGGCGTGCGGGTCTGGACGGGCGGGCGGTGGTTCACGGTGGTCGGGATCCTGCGGACGATGCCGCTGGCACCGGAGATCGACCGCTCGGCGCTCGTCGGCTTCCCCGCCGCGGAGAGCCTCCTCGGGTTCGGGGGTCACCCCACGACGATCTACGAGCGGTCGGCGGAGGAGGCGGTCGAGGCGGTCCGGGACGTGCTGGCCCGCACGGTCAACCCCGAGAACCCGGGTGAGGTGGAGGTCAGCAGGCCCTCCGACGCGCTGGCCGCCCGGGCCGCGGCGGCGGGCGCGTTCACGAACCTGCTGCTCGGCCTCGGCGCCGTCGCGCTGCTGGTCGGCGGCGTCGGGGTGGCCAACACGATGGTCATCTCGGTGCTGGAGCGGCGCCGGGAGATCGGGCTGCGCCGGTCGCTGGGCGCGACCCGGGGGCAGGTGCGGGTGCAGTTCCTGACCGAGTCGCTGCTGCTGTCGGCGCTCGGCGGGATCGCGGGGGCGGCGCTGGGCACGCTGGCCAGCGCCGGCTACGCGCTGGCGCGCGGCTGGCCGGCGGTGGTGCCGCCGTGGGCGATCGGCGGGGCGGTCGCGGCCACCCTGGTCATCGGCACGATCGCCGGGATCTACCCGGCGATGCGCGCCGCCCGCCTGTCCCCGACGGTCGCCCTGGCCGCCACCTGAGGGCCGCCGTCAGTCCGGGCGCGACCGGGCGCGCCGCCGGGGAGCCGTGGGCTCCGGGTACGGCC
>NZ_JBEXDT010000105.1:0-28708 GCF_040605905.1 Nonomuraea sp. NPDC005501
GTGCCCCCCACCCGCAGCAGCACGTACGGCGGCGCGGGCCACACCAGGCCGCGCGGCCCGGCCACCTCCCGCACGCAGCAGCGCAGCAGCGCGGCCAGCGTCGCCTCCTCGGCCGGTGAGCTGGGCGCGCCGAGGACCAGACCGTGCATGTCAAGCTCTCCTCAGGTAGTTGGGCCCGCTGGTGCCGTAGAACTTGTTGACGTCGCGGGCGCCCGACCGCTCCTTGGCCACCAGCGTCCCGGCGGTGATCATCGACTTGCCGGTGAGCCGCGCCGCCTCCAGGGTCCGGGCCCGCAGCAGCCGGGCCATGGGGTCGTCGCCGTGCTCGTCGAGCGCCTCGGCCAGCGTGTCGCGCAGCAGGGCGGCGGCCCGCCGGTGCGGCAGGGCGCCGAAGACGACGGCCGCGGCGGCCAGGTGCAGGGTGATGGTGACGAACACGTCCGCCAGCGCGTGCGGGTCGTCGGTCAGCATCCGCTCGTCGGCGAAGGCGGGCGTCCCGACGCCGGCCGCTGCGAGGCGGGCGGGTGAGGCGAGCAGCCCGTCGTTGTCCTTGACGAGCAGGTCCACGCGGCCGTCGCGGAGGACGAGCGCCAGGTTCTGCTGGTGGGCCTCCAGGGCGACGCCGTAGCGGACGAACAGCCGCACGTTCCAGCCGAGCAGCAGCCGCAGGTAGGCGGGCAGCACGTCGCCGCCCGTCCTTTCGTCCAGCTCGGCCAGGACGCCGGGGGCGTTGAGCGCCGCGACCGGCACGATCACGCCCTCGGGCAGCCGGCGCACCATCCACGCGAGGTACTCGTGGCCGGCGTGCGCGTACGTCTGCTCGTCGGCGACCAGCACACCCGGACCGGCCAGCCGCCGCAGCAGCAGCTCGGCCGCGGCCCCGTCGCGCAGCGTGCCCGGCTTGATGGAGCGCCGGTTGCGCGCCCCGAGCGTGCTCGTGGGGACGGGCAGCTTGAGGTGGGTGCGCGGGGCGACCTCCACCGTGCGCATCGACAGGGTCGGCCGTACGGTCGTCCACGGCTCGTCCAGCAGCCGTACCCCCTCGATCCGCCGCACCTCGTCCACCGCCAGGGGGTGCACGGGGAACAGCACCTCGTCCGGGCCGGGCGCGGGCAGCGGGGGCGTCAGGTCGGGCGGCAGCGCGGCGGAGCCGGGCGCGAGCAGGGCGCGCGGCACCGCGGCCCAGCGCAGCTCGAACGCGGGGGCGAACTCCGGCGCGTACGCGAGCAGGTCATCGGCCGACAGGCCGAGCCGGGCCCGGGACGTCGGGTACACCGGGTGGTCGGCGAACGCGGCCAGCGTCTCGTACGACGGCCCGCGGGCCAGCACCGCGGCGGCGTGCTCGTCGTGCAGGTCCCAGGCGGTCAGGGCCTGGGCGCACTCCTCGGCGAAGACGGCCACCCCTTCGGCGTCGGCCGGGTCGGCCACCGCCCTGAGCGTGCCGAGCACCTCGGCCAGCGTCAGCCGCTCGCCGGGCGCGACCACGAAGTCCTGGAACAGCGCGCCCGGCGCCAGCCGCACCACCCGGTCCCCGGCGAGCAGCAGCCCCACGCCGTCGCGGCTGCGGGTGACCCGCGCCGACAGGCGGCCGTAGTCCTCGCGCAGCAGCGCGTTCAGCACCCGAGCCGCCAGCTCCGCCTCCCGCCCCACCCGGTGCCCGTCCACCCGATCGCCCACCTGCTCGCCCGCTCGGTCGCCCGCCCGGTCGCCCGTTTGATCGCCCACGCCGCCCGCCCGACCGCGCGCGTCGTTCGCCGGACCCCGCACGTCCCGGTCGCGTACGGCCTTCACGCGATCACCCACGGCCGGGCCGCCCGATAGCCGCCGATGGCCGCCTCCACCCGGTCGCGGTCGGGCCCCACGGCGCGGATCACGCCCAGGTAGTCGCGGTTGGTGTGGGTGCGCTCCACCACGTCACCGGCCGAGCGCAACGGCCGGTGCCAGAGCCGCACGCCGTCCGACACGACGGTCTCCGCACCCGGCGCGGACGTGATCGTCCCCGACCGGTCCGCCACCAAGCTCACCGCGCTGCCGTACCCGGAGCCGTGGGGCGTCTCCGGCAGGGCGGACAGCGGCTCCCCGAGGTGCACCCGCAGGATCCACTCGAACAACGGCACCCCCAGCACGTCGGCGAGCAGGAAGTCGCAGTGGTCGCCGATCAGCCGGTAGTTCACCTCGACCACCCGCGGCCCGTCCGCGGTGACGACGTACTCGGTGTGACACGCGCCGAACCCCGCGCCCAGCGCCGCCAGCACGGCCAGCACATGCTCGTGCGGGCCGTCCGGCGCCCAGTCCAGCCGCTCCTCGACGAAGTGCGGCAGCGGCCCCAGCGTCGTCGCGAACCCGCCCAGCACCCGGATCGCCGACCCGTCGCCCAGCGTCTCCAGCGTGCGCAGCGGGCCTTCCAGGTACTCCTCCACGACCAGCGCCTCGCCCGGCCGCCGCCGCCTGACCTCCGCCACCGCTCCGGCCAGGTCGCTCTCGACCAGCATCACGTCCTCGCTGGCCACCCCCTCGCGCGGCTTGACGACCAGCGGGTACGGCAGTCCGTCCGGCACGGCGTCGCCCGGGGCCAGCCGTACGGACCGGACCCGCTCGACCCCGGCCTCGGCGAGGACGCGCCGCGTCAGGAACTTGTTCTTCGCCGACAGGCACGCCCGCCAGTCCTTGCCCGGCAGCCCGAAGTAGGCGGCGGCCAGCGCGGTCTCCGCCTGGAGGTGGTCGGAGTTGGAGAAGATCGCGTCGGGCTGGCCGAGAACGGCGATGGCGTCGACGAGGGCGCGCGGGTCGCGCACGTCGCAGCCGACGGCGTCCGGATGCCGTTCGGGGCGGTCGGTGAGGATCGTCACCTCACAGCCCAGCGCGCGGGCGGCCGGGAGGAACCCGTCGGTCACCGAGTCGGTCGGCTTGAGAGCGGTCAGGTACAGCCGCAAGCGTGGCACCCCCGGATGTGATCAGGTAAGGCTTACCTAACCGCAGATCCTAGCCCCTCGACGATCACCGCCGAGCCCCCATACCGCAACCTCAGGCTAACGCCGGGGTCATAGGATGACATCCGGAACTTGGAAGGGTGGGCCCGTGGAGACGAGAGCGGAAGAGCAACTGATCGGACCGCTGCTCCTCGCACGCGGCACCATCGACCGGTCGTCCGCGCTGCGCGCCGACGACGCGTGGCTGGAACGTGCCTGGGCCGCGCCGACGACCCGGGTGCTGGTGATCCAGGACGGCCAGACGCTCGTCCGGCGCTCCGGCGATGAGGTGCGGGCGGTGCTGTTCGGCCCGGAGGAGGCGCCGGCCGGGGAGCGCTACCTGCTCGGCGTCGAGGGCGACGTCGCCTACTTCGCGGTGGCGGCGCCGCTGCCCGGAGGAGTCACCGGCGACGGCAACGGCCGTGTCACGGTCCCGATGAGCCCGCTCGACGCGCCCGAGGGCGAGACCGTCTCCGCGGGCCTGCGCCAGGCGGGCGGCCTGCTCGGCGACCGCGACGCCGGACTGCTCGTCCACGCGGTGGCGCTGGAGGCGTGGCACTCGGCCCACGAGTTCTGCCCCCGCTGCGGCAACCGCACCGAGGTGCGCGCCGGCGGCCACGTCCGGGTCTGCCCACGCGACTCCAGCCAGCACTTCCCGCGCGTCGACCCGGCCGTGATCATGCTGGTGCGCGACCAGGACGACCGCTGCCTGCTGGCCCGCGGCCCGCAGTGGCCGGAGGGCCGCATGTCGATCCTGGCCGGCTTCGTGGAGCCCGGCGAGTCGCTGGAGCACGCGGTGATCAGGGAGGTCGCCGAGGAGGTCGGCATCCAGGTCGCCAGGCCGCGCTACCTGGGCAGCCAGCCCTGGCCGTTCCCGCGCAGCCTCATGCTGGGCTTCTTCGCCGAGGCCCTGACGACCACGCTCACTCCCGACGCGGAGGAGATCGTCGAGGCCCGCTGGTTCTCCCGCGAGGAGCTCACCCAGGCCATCGCCTCCGGCGAGCTCCGCCTCCCGCCGCCCGTCTCCATCGCCCGCCGCCTCATCGAGACCTGGTACGGCGACCGCCTCTCCGGCGACTGGTAAGCCCCGGCTACTTAGCGTAGATTCGAAGACACCTTCGGTAGCGGGAGGCTAAAGTCATGCCCATGAACGACTCTCACATGCAGGAAATCCTCGATCTCGAGCGTCAGAAGATCGCGATCCAGCATTCCGCGGCTGAAGCGCGAATGGACGTCAAGGTCGAAGCTTCCGAGAAGCGCATCATCCATGCGGTCACCAACGCGATCACCGACGCGGTGGTGGAGCTCAAGCGAGAAATCATAGGCGTCCGCATCGAGCTCAAGCAGGACATCGCCGACGTCCGCACGGAGCTCAAGCAGGACATCGCCGACGTCCGCACCGAGCTCAAGCAGGACATCGCCGACGTCCGCACCGAGCTCAAGCACGAGATCACCAATGTGCGCACCGAGCTCAGGGACGAGATCCGTAGCGTCCGCACCGAGCTCAAGGGCGACATCGCCCGCCTGGAGCACAAGATCGACTGCCACGCCCACTAGACGAGGACCTGGGTGAATTTGGCACCCAGGTCCTCAGGACCAGTTCTACCACGTCGCTCGTCCCTCGACAGGGCAGGGACGAGCGACGGAGGGGGTCAGGCGGCCTCGAGGAGCGCCTTCACCTCGCGGGCCGACGGGTTGGTGCGGACGACGCGGCCCGACGGGGTCTCGATGACGACCGTCGGCACGGTCTGGTTGCCGTTGTTCACGCTCATCACGAACTCCGCCGCCGCGGGGTCACGCTCGATGTCGACCTCTTCGAAGGGGATGCCCTCACGGGTGAGCTGCGACTTCAGCCACTTGCAGGGCCCGCACCACGTGGTGCTGTAGACGGTGAGCGCCATGTCGGACGATTCCCTCCAAGGTCAAGGAGACTGGCCGCTCCCTTCAACACGGCTGGAGCCCCCGTCATTCCTGCGAGGTCAGAGCTGGCCGCCGAGCCGCTCCGCGATCCACTGGTGCACCTGCTCGGCGACGCCCGGCTGGCGGTACATCGCCGAGCTGTGCGCCGTTCCCGGCGTGGTGATGACCGTGACCGGCACCCCGACCTGGCCGAGCATCTGCTTGAGGAGCTGGCTCTGCACCGGCGGGACGAACTCGTCGGCCGAGTGGGCCGTCAGCATCGGCGCGTCGTGGCGGCTGGCGTGCCAGGCCACCTCCATGCTGGCCCAGATCCGCGAGCAGCGGCCCTTGGGCTCGCACCCGCCCGCGAGCTGGATCGCCGAGGCGCGCAGCTTGCGCTTGTACGGGTCGGTGGTGACGGCGCCGTCGGTGTAGGCGCGCAGCGGCGACACGATGGGGGACAGGCCGACCACGCCCTTGAGCCCGTTCATCCCGTCGCCGTACGTGCCGACCGACGCCGCCAGGTGCCCGCCGGCGGAGAAGCCGACGACCACGAAGTTCTTCACGTCGAAGTCCCACCGGGCGGCGTGCTTGCGGGCCGTCTGGATGGCCGACAGCACGTCGGTGCGCTGCGCGGGCCAGGCCGCCTGGCTGGAGAGCCGGTAGTTGAGGTTGAAGACCGTGTAACCCTCGTCGGCGTACTCCCGGGCGATGGTGGCCATCTGCCGCTTGTCGCCGCTGGACCACCAGCCACCGTGGATGAGGAAGACGCCCGGCCGCGGCGTGCCGTCCGCGGTCCACCAGACGTCCATGTCCTGGCGGCGCTCCCGGCCGTAGGAGACGGTCTCGTACGACAGGCCGCTCAACGTGGACAGGTCGGACGTGGACACCGGGGCCGGTGTCGGATCCTTGGCCGCCTCGGCGGTGGCCGGTGTGGTGACGGTGACGGCGGCGAGCGCGAGAGCCCCCACGAGAACCGCAGTGCGCACGGTCTTCCCTTTCCCCCATGCACGTGGTCGGGCCCCATTGTGAGGGAAAAGACCAGTTCTTTGCATCTCGGTGACGATGAACGGATGACGGGCCGCATGTTGCCAGAATGGACGGGTAAGCGCCACCGGCTGGGAGGATTGACAGGTGAGCAGCGTGGATGACGTCCTGTCGGGCCTCGACCCCGAGCAGCGCGCGGTCGCCGAGGCCGTGCGCGGGCCCGTGTGCGTTCTGGCTGGTGCGGGCACCGGCAAGACACGCGCGATCACCCACCGCATCGCGCACGCGGTGCGCAGCGGGGTGGTCGACGCGCCGAGCGTGCTGGCGGTGACTTTCACCACACGGGCGGCGGGGGAGCTGCGGCAGCGGCTGCGGGCGCTGGGCGCGCCGGGGGTGCAGGCGCGCACGTTCCACGCGGCGGCGCTGCGCCAGCTCACCTACTTCTGGCCGCGGGTGATCGGCGGCGAGGCGCCGTCGGTGATCGAGTCCAAGCTGCCCGTCCTCGCGGAGGCCTGCCGGCAGCTCCGCCGCGGCGCGGACCGGTCGGAGCTGCGCGACCTCGCGGCCGAGGTGGAGTGGGCCAAGGTCACGCAGATCGGCCCCGAGGACTACGTGGCCGCGGCCGCCAAGCACAACCGCACCCCGCCGGTGCCGGCCGAGGAGGTGGCGCGGCTCTACGAGGCGTACGAGCGGATCAGGCGCGAGCGGCACCTGGTCGACTTCGAGACGATCCTGGAGCTGACCGCGGCGGTGATGACCGAGCACCAGGAGGTGGCGGCGCAGATCCGTCAGCAGTACCGCTACTTCGTCGTCGACGAGTACCAGGACGTCAACCCGCTGCAGAAGCTGCTGCTCGACACCTGGCTCGGCGGGCGCGACGACGTGTGCGTGGTCGGCGACCCCAACCAGACCATCTACTCCTTCACCGGCGCCACCCCGCGCTACCTGACCGGGTTCGCCGTCGAGCACCCCGACGCCGCCGTGATCAAGCTGGTGCGCGACTACCGCTCGACCCCGCAGGTGGTGGATCTGGCCAACCTCGTCATCGCCAAGGGCCGCTCGCCGCACCGCCTGGAGCTGGTCGCGCAGCGGCCCGACGGGCCCAGGCCGGGCTTCCACGAGTACGACGACGAGCCGGCCGAGGCCGCCGGGGTCGCCCGGGCGATCAGGAAGCTGCTCGACCAGGGCGTGCCGTCCCGCGAGATCGCCGTGCTGTTCCGCACCAACTCCCAGTCGGAGGCGTACGAGGAGGCGCTGGCCAAGGCGGACCTGCCGTACGTGGTGCGCGGCGCGGAGCGCTTCTTCGAGCGACCGGAGGTGCGCCAGGCCGTCGTCCTGCTGCGCGGCGCGGCCCGCTCGGCGTGGGGCGAGCCGCTGGCCTCGGAGGTCCACCACATCCTCGCGGGCCTCGGCCTGACCCCGTCGCCGCCCGGCGGAGGCAAGGCCCGCGAGAAGTGGGAGTCGCTGAAGGCGCTGGCCGACCTGGCCGAGGACATGGCGGCCGACGGCGCCGACCTGCCGGTGTTCGTCGGCGAGCTGGAGCGGCGCGCCTCCGAGCAGCACGCGCCGCCGGTCGAGGGCGTCACGCTGGCCTCCCTGCACGCCGCCAAGGGCCTGGAGTGGGACGCCGTCTTCCTGGTGGGCCTCACCGACGGCATGCTGCCGATCATCTACGCCGAGACGCCCGAGCAGATCGAGGAGGAGCGCCGCCTGCTCTATGTCGGCATCACCCGCGCCCGTCATCATCTGGCGCTGTCGTGGGCGCTGTCGCGCGCGCCGGGCGGGCGCAAGGGCCGCCGGCCCTCCCGCTTCCTCGACGGCCTGACCGGCCGCGCCCCGGCGGCCTCGCGCGCGCCGGGCGCGGCGAAGGAACGCCGTCAGGTGGCCGCGCCGGTGAGCTGCCGGGTCTGCGCGAAGACGCTCACGGCGGCGGCCGAGCAGAAGCTGGGCCGCTGCGCCTCCTGCCCGGCCGACTACGACGAGGAGCTGCTGGAGAGCCTGAAGGCGTGGCGCACGGCCGCGGCCAAGGACGCGAAGATCCCGCCGTACGTCGTCTTCACGGACGTGACGTTGCAGGCGATCGCCGAGCGGGCGCCGCGCACCGAGCAGGAGCTGCTGTCGATCGCCGGCGTCGGGCGCGTCAAGCTCGACCGGTACGGGGAGGCGGTTCTGTCGTTGTGCCGCGGGGCCTCCTAGTCCCGACCTCGGCTGACGTACCGCTGACCCAAGTTTGGTAAGAGATGGGCGACAAGTCACACTTGCCGTACTAATGGCTCATCCCGAGGGGGACCCGTGAACGAGGCGCTGAAGGAGCTGCTCGACCTGCTCGACCTTGAGCAGATCGAGCTCGACATCTTCCGCGGGCGCAGCCCCGAGGAGCGCATCCAGCGGGTCTTCGGCGGTCAGGTCGCCGCGCAGGCGCTGGTCGCGGCCGGTCGCACGGCGCCGCCGGACCGGGCGGTGCACTCGCTGCACGCCTACTTCATCAGGCCCGGCGATCCGTCCATCCCGATCGTCTACAACGTCGAGCGGGTGCGCGACGGGCGCTCCTTCACCACGCGCCGGGTCGTGGCGGTCCAGCACGGCAAGGCCATCTTCACGATGTCGGCCTCGTTCCACATCTTCGAGGAGGGGCTGGAGCATCAGGCGACGGACCTGCCGGAGGTGCCCGGCCCCGAGACGCTGCCGACGTTCCAGGACCGCATGTACGCGCTGGTGGGAGACCGGCCGGAGTACCGCGACTGGCTGTCGCGGCCCAGACCGGTGGACGCCCGCTACGCCACGCCGCTGACCTGGGAGGCCCACCGCAACCCCGAGCTGCGCAGCGCGAAGACGAACGTGTGGTTCCGCTACGACGCCGAGCTGCCCGACGACCCGCTGCTGCACGTGGTGCTGGCCGCCTACGCCTCCGATTTCACGCTCGTCGACACGGTCCTGCTCGCCCACGGCATGGCCTGGGGCGCCTCCGACATCCAGGGCGCCTCGCTGGACCACGCCATGTGGTTCCACCGGCCGTTCCGTTCCGACGACTGGCTCCTGTACGCGCAGCAGTCACCGTGGGCCGGAGGGGCGCGGGGGCTCGCGCGTGGTGAGATGTTCACCGCGTCGGGTGACCTCGTGGTGTCCGTCGTGCAGGAGGCGATGATCCGTGTCACGAAGTCGTGAAATCGCAGGTCGAAAATAGGTTGCCGGGTTCTGCGTTCCCGGTTTAGGGTCATGGTCAAGCAAGTCGGACGGTCCTGTCCGGCGATCCCAGAGTGGAGGTGAGTCCCAGTGATCAGCATCGACATGTCGGCCACGCAGTGGCTCGCCTCCGCATGCCGTGACTCGGTGAGACTGGCCAATGGTCCCGCCAAGCCGCTGCAGGAGAAGTCTGCCCGTAGCCAGGCCCCCGCCTACCCGCGCGTCCACCTCGGTGCCGACGCCAAGAGCGCTCCTGTCTTCGCAGCAGGCACCGACGTGCCGACCCAGCAGATCACCAAGGGTGGAATGCGCGGTCCGCAACCCTGGAGGGATGTTCCGGTCATAACCTGACCGGCACAAGAGCAGCCTCCAGGCCGCGGATCCGCACCAAGGATCCGCGGCCTTCTTGTTTGTCCGTGATCCCCGACCACCTCGAGGTGCCGACCAAGATCTACAAGTTCGATCAAAAGGAGAAGCAGATGGGGGCCAAGACGATCATGGACCTGATCGACGAAGCCAAGATCCCCTGTCGTACCGACCCCGACCTGTGGTTCGCCGAGTCGCCGGAAGACGTGGAGTTCGCCAAGGCGCTCTGCGGCGGCTGCCCCATCCAGAAGGCCTGCCTGGCCCGCGCGCTCGAGCGCGAGGAGCCGTGGGGCGTCTGGGGCGGCGAGCTGGTCCTCCGGGGGGCCATCGTCCCCCGCAAGCGTCCCCGCGGGCGTCCCCGCAAGCACCCGGTCGCTGCCTGACATCCCTTTCACGCCACATCACCAGAGAGCAGAAAAGCGCATGAGCACCAGAATGTCCCACAGCCTGGAAGTCCCGTATCTCAGCCATGACATGGTCAACGACCGAATACAAACCCTCCACCGCGAGGCGGAGGAGCAGCGCCTGATCTCCCGCCTCCAGCGCGTGGAGCGGGCGCGGCGACAGGTCCAGCGAGCCAACGAGCGGCTCCGCAGGGCTCTGAGCCTGCAGGCGTGACGCGGAGATCCTGCCGCCGGCGCAGGATCTCCCGTCCACACCTGACCCCTCGCGGGAATCCGTGAACACACAAGGGGCCGGGCGCGATCATCGCGCCCGGCCCCTTGCTCGTGCAGTCACAAGTGCCGTGCAGTCAGAAGTGCGGTGGAGTCAGAAGTGCTAGAAGTACCGGGGGGCGAGGTCCGTCGTCGGCCACGTCTTCACGGTGCCGATCGCCTGCCCGAGGATCGGGTCGATCGAGTCGAAGTCCGGGCTGCCCGTCTCCTCACGCCGGTTGAAGATCGCGCAGTAACTGACGCCGTTCTGCACCCGCGCCAGGAAGCTGAACGTGCCCGGCATCGACCCGTTGTGCCAGGTGTTCAGGGTCCCGACATTGTTGTTGCGCACGCTCCAGCCGAAGCCGTACCAGGAGCCGTTGGAGTTGACGCCGATCTCGGGCTTGGCGAAGACCCGGGAGAGCGACGTGGAGTTCAGCACCGTCCCGGCCTTGTCGAAGACGAAGCCCCACTTGACCATGTCGACGGCCGAGGCCAGCCAGCCGCCGTTCGCGTCCTGGTTGGGCATGTTGAAGCCGCCGTAGGGGTACGGCACGACGGTGCCCGAGTCGTTCAGCACGGTCTTGTTGGTGAACTTCGAGGTGTAGGTCACCTCGCTGGTCCCGGTCTCCGCCAGGAGGCTGCGGCCGAGCCGCATCCGGGTGATGCCGGCCGGCGCCAGCAGCTTCTGCTTGACGTACGACTCGTAGCTCATCCCGGAGACCTTCTCGATGATCCGGCCGAGCAGCATGTAGCCGTAGTTGCTGTAGACGTACTTGGTGCCCGGGTCGAAGTCGAGCTTCCTGGCCGTGGCCCACTTGATGATGTCGGCGTGGTCGATCGGCAGCGAGACGCCGAGCGAGGCGGCGATGGTGTGGTCGGCCCAGAGCTGGTCCGGCGACACGCCCCGGTCCCAGCCGGCCGTGTGCTGGAGCAGCCGCCACACGGTCACCTTGGCCAGCCGGGGATCGGCCGTGGCCGACAGGCCCAGCAGCGACGTGACCGAGGCGCCGAGGCTCAGCTTGCCGTCCTGGGCGAGGCGGGCGATGGCGGCGCCGGT
Organism: Nonomuraea sp. NPDC005501; assembly: GCF_040605905.1. Classification (NCBI taxonomy): domain Bacteria; kingdom Bacillati; phylum Actinomycetota; class Actinomycetes; order Streptosporangiales; family Streptosporangiaceae; genus Nonomuraea; species Nonomuraea sp. NPDC005501. The sequence continues at coordinate 11,118 of NZ_JBEXDT010000105.1, forward strand.
GATGTTCTTGCTCAGGCTGGCGATCCGGAACAACGACGTCGGCTGCACCCGGATGAGGCTGCTGTTCTTGGTGTAGACGCCGTAGCCACGGGCCAGCAGGATCTTGCCGTTCTTGGCCACCGCGAGCTGGGCACAGGAGATGTCCCGCTCGGTGATGAACTTCTTCATCGCCGTGTCGAACCCGGCCATCGCGGCCGGCACGACCCCGGTGACCAGCAAGGAGCCGGACGCCGCCTGGGCGGGCCGCGATCCGAGCGCGATGGCGGGCACGGCCGCGGCGCCCGTCTGGAGCAGGCGTCGCCGGCTTAGCGTTGTCATGTTGATCCCTCATGCCTCATATGCAACATTGGCCACCTTTACTACCACAGTCAGCTTGTAAACACCTGACCGCAGACCCCTTCAGAAGGGACCAACTCCCGCGTGACCAGCGAACACCGCCTCCCGGCCCCCACGGCCCGGCTCGGCTTCCGCGAGATGACACCGGATGACCTCGACGACATGGCCGCCCTGCTCGGCGATCCGGAGGTGATGCGCTACTACCCCCGCACCAGGACGCGCGAGGAGGCCGGGCGCTGGATCGAGGCCGGCCTGCGCAGCTACGCCGAGCACGGCCACGGGCTATGGCTGCTCACGGTGCGCGAGACGGGCGAGTTCGCCGGCAACTGCGGCCTGGTCCGGCAGACGATCGAGGGCGAGGACTTCATCGAGGTCGGCTACCTGGTGCCGACGGCCCTTCAGGGCAGGGGGTACGCCACGGAGGCCGCCGCGGCCTGCCGCGACCACGCGCGGGACGTCCTCGGGGTGGACCGGCTGATCTCGATCATCCACCCGGACAACGTCCCCTCTCAGCGCGTCGCGGAGAAGAACGGCCTCACCCTGGAACGCCTGGCCGACTTTCACGGCCTGCCGCGCCGCATCTACTCCATGACTTTCGCGTAAATAACCGCCTTTATGTGAATGACGTCACAGAAAGGCCGCGCCGTTGACGCACCCACCGAAGAGCAGAGCGCCGCGCCTGTGACGCCGTTCACGAAAGCGGAGCGTCGCTGCGCTCACGAAGCGCTGCGTTCTTGAAGCGCCGTGTTCTTGAAGCGCCGTGTTCTTGAAGCGCTGCGTGGTGCACAAAAGCAGAGGCCCGGAGGAAATCCTCCGGGCCTCTGATCTGGTAGCGGGGGCAGGATTTGAACCTACGACCTCTGGGTTATGAGCCCAGCGAGCTACCGAACTGCTCCACCCCGCGTCGGTGTGTACCTGAAGCCTATAGGGATACCGGCGTTGTGGCAAAAGGAACGCCGCGCCGTTGCCGCACCCACGGGAAACAGAGCGCCGCGCCTGTGACGCCGTTCACCGAAGCAGGGCGTCGCCGCATTCACAGAAGCGTTGCATTCACAGGAGCGTTGCATTAACAGGAGCGCTGCGTACGCAAAAGCAGAGACCCGGAGGAAATCCTCCGGGCCTCTGCTCTGGTAGCGGGGGCAGGATTTGAACCTGCGACCTCTGGGTTATGAGCCCAGCGAGCTACCGAACTGCTCCACCCCGCGTCGGTGTGTGTCTAAAGACTATAGGGATCGCGGGGTGGTGGCAAATCAACGGGGCTACGTCCCCCCTTGCGGTGTCGCCGAGGCCGACGAGGTGGGCGTCGCGCTCGGCGTGGGCGCCGGACTCCCCGTCGGCGCCGGCGTCCCCGAGGGCGCCGGCGACGGGGACGTCGTGGTGGTGGGCGCCGGGGTGCCGATGCCCTGCAGCGCCTTCAGCGCCTCGTCCAGCCGCTTCTGCGCCTTGCCGTACTCCTCCCAGTTCGGCGGGTTGGCCTTCAGGGCGTTCTGGGCGTCCTGGTAGGCCTTCTGCGCCGTGGTGATGGCCTGGGCCAGCGCCGTCGTCTGCTGGTTGGGCTGGGCCTGCTGCTGGTCGTTGGGCTGCGCCTGCTGCTGGCTCTCGCCGAAGACCTGCGCGAGCGCGTCCTCCAGCTTGTCGCCCGAGCCCACCTTGTTGCCGAACGCCACCAGGACCCGCCGCAGGATCGGGTACGGCTCCTGGCCGGTGCCGGCCTTGGTCTGGACGTACACGGGCTCGATGTAGATCAGCCCGCCCGCGTAGGGCAGCGTGAGCAGGTTGCCGTACCTGACGTTGGCGTTGCCGAGGCCCAGCGGGCCGAGCTCGCCGGAGAACTTGTTCTGGAAGTTGTTCTGCGCCTGGCCCGGACCCGGGATCGCGGTGTTGGACGGCATGCGCAGGATGCGCAGCTTTCCGTAGTCCTGGCCCACCGTGGACCCGGCCGCCATGAACGCCGCCAGGTTCGGGCCCTCCCTGGGGACGAACGTCGTCGTCAGCGAGAACGACGGCTTGGCGTCCTGGACCGGCATCGTGGTGGTCAGGTAGTACGGCGGCTGCTTGATCGACTGGTTGCCCTGCGACGGGTCGCTCGGGACGTTCCAGGCGTCCTGGTTGCTGTAGAAGGCCGCGGCGTTCGTGATGTGGTAGCGCGAGAGCGTGTAGCGCTGCACCTTGAACAGGTCCTCGGGGTAGCGCACGTGGCTCTGCAGGTCGGGGCTCATCTTGGAGGCCGGCTGCAGGATGCCGGGGAACGCCTTGCCCCACGTCTTGAGCACCGGGTCCTTGTCGTCCCAGGCGTAGAGCGTGACCGTGCCGTCGTAGGCGTCGACCGTGGCCTTCACCGAGTTGCGGATGTAGTTGATGTTGTCCTGCGGCTGCTGGGCGACCAGCCGCCGGTCGACGGCCGTGTCACGGGTCATGTCGCCCAGGCTCTCGCTCTGGGAGTACGGGTACTCGTTCGAGGTCGTGTACCCGTCGATGATCCAGGTGACGCGCCCGTCCACGATCGCCGGGTACGGGTTGCCGTCGAGGGTCAGGAACGGCGCCACCTTCTCGACCCGCTCCCGCGGGTTGCGCACGTACAGGATCTTCGAGCTGTCGTTGACGTCGCCCGACAGCAGGATGTTCTTCTCGCCGTACTTCGCCGCGTAGACGAGCCGGTTGATGAACGAGCCGACCGGGACGCCGCCCTTGCCCGCGTAGGTGGTGTTCTTCTGGCCGGTGCCGCCGGTCTCGGGGTAGTCGAGCTCCTGCGGGTTGCTGGGGTTGCCGCCGGCGATGACGTACTCGTTGGAGCTGTTCTCGCCGAAGTAGACGCGCGACTCCGTCAGCTTGGTGGAGTTGACCAGCGGGCCGGTGACCGGCATGTCCTTGGCGTCGTAGGCCGGCAGGCCGCCGTAGTCGACCTCGTTGCCGGGCGCCGCGACGATGCCGTAGCCGTGGGTGTAGACCAGCGCCTCGTTGATCCAGTTGCTCGGGCCCTCGGGGGAGGCGAGCAGCTCACGGACGCCGACGACGTGGTCGACCAGCTTGCCGCTCGCGTCCTTGTAGCGGTCGACGTCGAGCTGCTCCGAGAAGCCGTAGAAGCCGCGGATGCGCTGCGTCTGGTCGAACGTGGACGACACCAGCGCCGGGTCGAGCAGCCGCACCCCGCTCACGGACGCGTCGCCGTCGGTCTTCACCTTGGCCGGGTCGGACTCCGCGGAGTACTGCAGGATCTCGGTGCCGTCGACGCCGTACGCCTCGCGGGTGGCCTTGATGTTGCGGTCGATGTAGGCGGCTTCCTTGAGCTGCTGGTTGGGCTTGACCTGGAACTGCTCGACCAGCGCCGGGTAGACGCCGCCGATCAGCACGGCCGACAGCACCAGCAGGCCGAACGACACGCCGGGGAGCATGCCGCCGGGCCGTATGACGCCGGCGAAGAACAGCACGGCGCAGATGAGCGCGATGATCGCCAGGATGGTCTTGGCCGGGAGGACGGCGTTGACGTCGGTGTAGGACGCCCCGTCCACGAAGCCGCGGTCGGAGAAGACCAGCCCGTAGCGGTCGACCCAGTAGGCCACGGCCTTCAGCAGCACGAACACGCCGAGCAGCACCGACAGGTGCACCCGCGCTGCGCGCGAGGCGTGGACGCCGGGCGACTGGAGCCGGAACCCGCCGTACAGGTAGTGCGTGATCGCCGCCAGGATGATCGAGACGATCACGGCGGTGAACAGGAAGTTCAGCACCATCCGGATGAACGGGTAGTCGAACATGAAGAACGAGTGGTCGAACCCGAACAACGGGTCCGTCTTGCCGAAGGGCACCCCGTTGGCGAACTCCAGCCACGTCTGCCACTGCCCGGCCAAGGAGGAGCCCGCGAAAAGCGCGAGCATGCCCATGCCGACGATGAAGATCAGCTTGCGGTGGGGATCGAGCGCCATCCGGTAGCGGTCGGCGCCGCTGCCCCCGCCGAACATGGCGGGCCCGAACATGGGCCGGGTGCGGAAGGCCAGCAGCATGTTGCCGCCGACGATGCCGACCATCAGGACCGCCCCGACCAGGAACAGCACGATCTCTGTCAGCAGCACGCCGGAGAACACCGAGGTGTAGTCGACCGAGTCGAACCACAGATAGTCGGTGTAGATGCCGGAGAAAAGGAAGAACAACGCCACGATCGCCACGAGCGCGATCGCGACAGGCAGAAGCAGTCTCGGCCGGCGGGGCAAGCGCATCGCCCGGCCGGCGCCTGGGGTCCGGAAGCTCAAGGCCAACCCCTCGTCGTGATGAACAAACGGTCCGTGTCTGGCAACCTACACCGCTGTGCCAGCCCTTCGATTAACGCACGGGGATCGGCGGAAGTTTCATCCGGCGGCGCAAGCCGGGACCTCTCCCTTGCCCGTGCGGATCGCGTCGAGCGCCTGCACCGCCTCGTGCAGCGAGGTGGCCCTGACCAGGCGAAGCCCGTCGGGAACGGCCTTCAGGGCCTCGGCGCAGTTGTCGGCCGGCGTGAGGAAGACGGTCGCCCCGGCCTTGCGCGCGCCGACCATCTTCTGGGCGATGCCGCCGATCGGGCCGACCGCGCCGGAGGGGTCGATGGTGCCGGTGCCGGCGATGTCCTTGCCGCCCGTCAGCTCGCCCGGCGTGAGCTTGTCGAGGATGCCGAGCGAGAACATCAGCCCGGCGCTCGGCCCGCCGACGTCGCCCACGTTGATGTCGACGTCGAACGGGAACTTGTACTTCGCCTGCATCACCATGCCGACGACCGCCTTGCCGCCCGTGCCCTGCACGGTCGGCACGGAGACGTCGAGCTTGTCCTTGCCGCGGGTGATGGTGAACGCCACGCTCTCACCGGGCTTGACGGCCTTGACCGCCTCGGAGATGCCCTCCACGTTCGCGACCGTCCTGCCGCCGACCGCGGTGATCTCGTCGCCCTTGCGCAGCTTGCCGTCGGCCGGCTTGCCCTTCTCGGTGGACAGCACCGACACGGCCGTGCCGTACGGGATCTTCAGCTCGCCCAGCGCCGCGGCCGTCGCGTAGTCCTGGGAGTTGGCCATCTCGACGGTGTTCTCCTCCTCGACCTGCTGCTGCGAGCGGGTCTCGGGGAAGATCGTCGACTCGGGCACGACGGCGACGTCGGGATCGATCCAGCCGCGCAGCGCGGTCAGCAGGTCGATCCGGCTGCTCGGGCCGCCCTGGTAGGCGACGGTCACGAGGTTGAGCTCGCCGCTGGTCGGATAGGTCTGCCGCCCGGAGATGGTGATCACCGGCTTCTTGTCGACCTGGCCGATCGTGTTCTCGGTCGGTCCCGGACTCAGCACCACGTACGGAACCTTCATCACCGCGCCCACGACGCCGAGCAAGAGCACGAGGAAGCCCGCAACCAGCAGGGTCAAGGCGCGACGCGACATGGAGACGAGCTTATTCGCAGGCGCCGACCCACTCGGCCGACCCGTCGGCGAACGCCTGATGTTTCCAGATCGGCACCTCGGCCTTGAGGTCGTCGATCAGCCGGCGCGAGGCGGCGAACGCCTCCTGGCGGTGCGGAGCGGCCACGGCGACGATCACGGCGATGTCGCCCAGCTCGAGGTCACCGACCCGGTGGACGGCCGCGAGCGCGGTCACGGGGAAGTCGGCGGCGACCTTCTCGGCCACCCGGCGCAGCTCGTCGCCCGCCGACGGGTGCGCGGAGTAGGAAAGGCGGGTCACCGGCTTGCCGTGGTCCTGCTCGCGTACGGTGCCCACGAACAGCGTCGTGCCACCGGCGGCGTGGTCGCCCACGGCGGCGAGCACCTCCGGCACGGAGAGCGAGGTGTCACGTATGCCGAGCAACCGGATGACGTCCACGGACCAGAGCCTACCGAACCGCCCCGGGCCTCACTGGCGGCGCTTCCTGCGTACCTGGCGGACGATGGCGGCCGTGCCGATGACGGCGACGGTCGCGCCCGCCGCGGTGAGCGTGGCCTCCTTGACCGGCAGGCGCCTGCCGACCACGGTCGTCGCCTTCTCGCGCAGCTCCAGGAGCTGCTGGAACGCGGCCTCGTTGGTCCACGCCGGCTTCCAGCCGGCCTCACGCAGCCTGGCGCAGTCGACCACCCACGGGTAGACGACGTAGTGCAGGTCCGTGGCGGGCGCCGGGGTGATGCCCAGGCGGTGCAGCCGCTGCGCGGTGCCGAACGTCAGCCCCGCGGGCAGCTCGAACCTGCGCAGCCCCGCCATCTCCTCCACCTGCTCCTGCTCCAGCCAGCCGTCGGAGCCGACCCCGACCACGCCCGTGACCACGCCCCGCGCGGCCAGCTCCAGCGCCGAGAGCAGGTCGTCCACGTGGCAGAACTGCCAGCGCGGCGAGCACCCCTTGACCGTCAGCAGCCGCGGCGACTCGAAGTGGCGGGTGATGACCGTGTCCACCCCGGGCCCCACGACCGCGGCGGGCCGCAGCACCGTCACCTCCAGCCCCGGATGGCTGCGCAGCGACCGGCGCACGAGCGCCTCGATCTCCAGGTAGTCGCCGACGACGCCGGTGTCGGGCTCGGCCGCGACCGCGGCGTCCTCCGGCAGCGGCACGTCGTTCTCCGGCGCCGCGCCGTACACCATCGCGCTCGTGACGAGCACCACCCGCCGCACGCGCGCCGCGGCGGAGGCGGTGAGCACGGTCTGCGCCGCTCTCAGGTTGTACGCGCGGCGCTCACGCGGGTCGGAGTCGACCGCGTAGTCGCCGGCCAGGTGGACCAGGACGTCGATGTCGGAGATCCGGTTCGCCAAGAGCGGATCCCGGACGTCGATGACTCTCCAGGTCGCCTCCCGGACGTCGCCGCGCTCCTCGTCGATGGCCACCACCCTGCGGAAATCCGCGGAGGATACGAGCTTTGCGAGCAGCTCGCGGCCCAGCCCTGAGGCGGCGCCCGTGACGGCGACGACAGGTTGGCGCGGGCGTTTCGAGGTAGGCACCAGGTCCTCACTTTGCACTGATCCGCCGCAGGACGACTAACGTGGCGGATGTGGACTCCTCCATCCTGCACGAGGTAGAGCGGTGACTGACCTGCCAGGTCGCGAAAACGACCCCAACGAAAACCCGTTCGCCATGTTCGGCAACCCTGAGCAGATGGCTCAGGCGATGCGCCAGTTCGCCGACATGCTGTCGGCACCCCAGGGTTCAGGCCCGGTCAACTGGGACATGGCCAAGAACATCGCCCGTCACGCCGTGGTGGCGGAGGGCGATCCCAGCGTCATGGAGGGCGAGCGCCGGCAGATCGTCGAGGCCCTGCGCCTGGCCGATCTATGGCTGAACGAGGCCACCACGCTGCCCAGCGGCGTCGGCGCGCCCGAGGCGTGGAGCCGCTCCGAGTGGATCGAGAACACGATCCCCGTCTGGCGCACGCTGTGCGAGCCGATCGCCGCGCGCATGGTCGAGACCATGGGCGGCGCGCTCGGCGGCTCCGGCCTGCCGCCCGAGGCCCAGCAGATGGCCGGCCCGCTCATGGGCATGCTCAAGCAGATGGGCGGCATGATGGTCGGCCAGCAGATCGGCCAGGCCATCGGCTCGCTGGCGCGCGAGGTGCTCGGCACCACCGACATCGGCCTGCCGCTGTCCGACAGGGCCGCGCTGCTGCCCGGCGGCATCGCCTCGTTCAGCCAGGGCCTGGAGCTGCCGTCCGAGGAGATCCGGATCTACCTGGCGCTGCGCGAGGCCGCGCATCACCGGCTGTTCCAGCACGTGCCGTGGCTGCGCTCCCACCTGCTGGGCGCGGTCGAGGAGTACGCGCGGGGCATCACGGTCGACACCTCGGCCCTGGAGGAGCAGATCCGCGGGCTCGACATCAACAACCCGCAGGCCATCCAGGAGGCGCTGAGCGGCGGCGCGCTGCTCAAGCCCGAGGAGACCGAGCGGCAGAAGGCCGCGCTGGCGCGCCTGGAGACGGCGCTCGCCCTGGTCGAGGGCTGGGTCGCCACCGTGGCGGGCCACGCCGCCGAGGGCAAGCTGCCGTCCGCGGGAGCCCTCGCCGAGACCGTACGGCGGCGCCGCGCGACCGGCGGCCCGGCCGAGCTGACCTTCGGCACCCTCGTGGGCCTGGAGTTGCGTCCCCGCCGCCTGCGCGAGGCCGCGGCGCTGTGGGAGGCGGTCCGGGAGGCGCGCGGCGTCGACGGGCGCGACGCGCTGTGGTCCCACCCGGACCTGATGCCGTCGGCCGACGACCTCGACGACCCCGAGGCGTTCGTCCGGGGCGAGTCGGAGTGGGACATCTCACACCTCGAAAGCGGCCTGGAAGGCCCCGGCGACGACGAGAAGGACCAGGAGAAGGGCGAGGACGACCAGAAGTGAGCCTGCACGGCGACGCGGTGGCCGTCCTGTCCGGCTGGACGGCGCCCACCGCCGAGGAGGAGCGGCTTCGCAGCGGGTTCCTCGGCCACCTGCGCGACCACGACGACGCGATGCTGCGCGAGTGCGTCCCCGGTCACCTGACGGCGACCACGGCGGTGCTGTCGCACGACGGCGGGCGGGTGCTGCTCACGCTGCACCCGAAGGCCGGCATGTGGCTGCCGATGGGCGGCCACTGCGAGCCGTCCGACGCCTCGCTGACCGCCGTCGCCCTGCGTGAGGCCACCGAGGAGTCCGGGGTCCCCGACCTGGAGCTGCTGCCCGGCCCGCTGGCGCTCGACCGGCACGAGGTCTGGTGCCACCCGCCGCGCAGCTGGCACCTCGACGTCGAGTACGCCGCCGTGGCGCCGCCGGGCGCCGAGGCGGTCATCAGCGAGGAGTCCCTCGACCTGCGCTGGTTCCCCGTGGACGAGATCCCCGAGCTGTCCGACGAGGCCACTCGCCGCCTCGCGGCGCGCGGCAGGGAGGTCCTCCTGTCGCGTCTTACGCCTCGCTCACAGCCGTCCGGCTAGAGTCTGTACCGTTCCAACAGGGGGCGATGTGGAGATCTCAGCCGACAGCACGGTCGGCGGCACGATCGTGGTCGCGGCCCGGTCGCGCCGCCGGCTGCCGACCACACTGACCTGGCTCGCCGTGACACCGTTCGCGGCCTGGGCCGTGGTCAGGGTCGCGGGCCTCGAACGCGGATCACTGCCGACACAGCTCATGACCGCCACGCCGTACGTCGCGGCGGGCTCGCTCCTCCCGCTGCTGGTGGCCGCGGTCGGCCGCAGGCGCGCCGCCACGGCTGTCGCGCTGATCGCCACGACCGCGCTCGGTGTCAGCGTCCTGCCCCGTGCCCTGGGCACGGCCGACGCCACGGCCGGCCGGCCGATGCGCGTCCTCACCCTCAACATGCTGTTCGGCAAGGCCGACCCGCAGGCGGTGATGAACCTCGTCCACCGCCTTGATCCGGACGTGCTGAACACCCAGGAGCTGACCCCCGGCGCCGTGGAGGAGCTCGACGCCCTGGGGCTGAAGACGTTGATGCCCAACCGCGTGCTCCAGGCCGAGTGGAGCGCCACCGGGAGCGGCCTGTTCTCGAAGTACCCGATGGAGGCGATGCCCGAGCTGGCGCCGTCCGTCGGTCACAACATGCCGGCCGCCCGGATCTCGCTGCCGGGTGGCGAGCCGATCGAGTTCCTCGACGTCCACCTGTTCCCGCCGCTGGGGCGGCAGGCGGCGGACTGGAGCCAGGCGCTCGGCGAGCTGCCGGCCGCCTCCACGGACGTGGTGCGCGTGCTGGCGGGCGACTTCAACGCCTCGCTCGACCACGCGTCGATGCGCGGGGTGCTGTCCCGCGGCTACAAGGACGCCGCCGACGAGGTCGGAGCCGGGCTCATCCCGACGTGGCCCGCCAACAAGAGGGTGCCGCCGATCATCACGATCGACCACGTGCTGGTGGACCGGCGGGTCGCCGTGCGTGAGGTCAGCGTCCACACGGTGCCGGGCACGGACCACCGCGCGGTCTTCGCCGAGCTCGCCGTCCCCTAGAGCCCGTTCTGGAGGCGGCGGAGCGGGCCGGACCCGTTCTGCGGTGAGCTCAGCGCGCGGTCAGACCCGCCTCGGACAGCAGCGCGCGGGTGTTGTCCCACCCCTCCAGCCCCGGATCGAGTCGCGCCAGATCACCGGCGGCGCGCAGCCGGTGCCAGCCCGGGACGGTCGCCACCATCCGCCTGCCCGGCGCCTGCGCGCGCAGCGCCGTGACCGGGTCGGGCTCGTCGAGACCGGAGGCCGCCCACGCGGGCATCGGCAGCCCGAACGCCATCGCGACCGCCCCTCCGCCCTCGGCGGGACAGACGCTCACCTGAGCTCGGCCCAGCTCGCGGAACAGCTTGCCGATCAGCAGCGGCGGCAGGTCGGGGGCGTCGGCCGCCATCACGACCGCCTGGTCGCCGTCCAGCCGCGCCGCGATGCCCGCCAACGGCTCGTCCTCGCCGACCTCGATCACCTCGGTGCCCGGCCAGACCAGCTCGTCCAGCCCCGGGACACTCGTCACCAGCACCGGGGTCACCAGGTCCAGACCGGCGACCACCTCGTAGGCGTCCTCGGCGACCGCCTCCAGGAACTCCCTCGGGTCCACGCCTTCGGGTACGGCGCCCGCCGTGCTCTGCCGTACGAGGACCGCGGCGACGCGCCTCAACACTCCTCCGGCGGTGCGCTGACGGCGGCCGAGAAGCCCTCGAGGAAGCCGCGTGCCCGCTCGGCCCTCGGGTACTGCTCCACCAGCGTCCAGAACGCGGGGCCGTGGCTCGGCACCAGCAGGTGCACCAGCTCGTGGATGATCACGTAGTCGATGACCCATTCGGGCAGGCCCTTGAGCCGGGTCGAGATGCGGATCGTGCCGTTCTCCGGAGTGCAGGAGCCCCATCGGTGCTGCTGGTTGTCCACCCAGCGCACGCTCGCCGGGTCGGCCCTGCCGTCGAGGAACTTCGCCGACAGCTCCCGGGCCCGCGCGAGGAGCCCCTCGTCCGTCGGCCTCCTCCGGCGCTCCCGGGCAGCGAGCCGATCGAGCATCCGGCTCACCCATTCGTCCGCGTCCTGACCGGTCAGCCAGGCGGGCAGGAGCACGATCGTCTTGTCGCCGTCGCGGTATGCGGAGACCGTACGCCGGCGACGAGAACTGCGACGGACCTCGACTGTCTCGGGGGGCACATATGCACGTTAGCCGACACCGGCGAAATTCCACAGAGGGAAGGTGCTTGTTTCTCCTGGTCAGATGATTAAGACCCGGTGAATTTGGGCACGCGCCTTTCCCGCTGCGCGGCCAGCCCCTCGACCAGGTCGGCGGAGGCCATGGTCACGGGCTGTGCCAGCGCCTCCCAGCGCAGCGCGGCTTCCAGATCGGCGTGGCCGGAGGCCAGCGCGACTTTGGTGAGCCGGGTGGCGACGGGAGCGTTCCGCGCGATCTTCCGCGCGACCGCCGACACTTCCGTCATGAGGTCAGCTCGCGGAAAACAACGATTTACCAATCCTTTAATCTCTGCTTCCTTGCCCGAAATAGCCTGCCCGGTGAGCAGCATCTCCCTCGCCAGCCCCGTCCCGCCTCTCGCCGGCAGCAGGTACGTGGCCGCCATCCCCGGATGCAGACCGAGCGACGTGAAAGGGGCCAGCAGCCGGGCGTCGTCGGCCGCGTACACGAGGTCGCACGCCAGCGCCAGGCACAGCCCCGCGCCGACCGCCGGCCCGTTGACGGCCGCGACGGTCGGCACCTCCAGCGCCGCGATGGACAGCCAGGAACGGTAGAAGCCGAGCATCCGCTCGCGCAGCCGCGGAACGGGCTCGGCGTTCCGCTCGCCCAGCCATGACAGGTCGCCGCCGGCGCAGAACGCGGACCCGGCACCGGTGACCACCACGCACCGCACGTCCCGGTCACCGGCCAGCTCGGCCATGGTGTCGCGCCACTGCTCGGTCATGCCGTCGGTCATGGCGTTGCGCCGGTCGGGCCGGTTCAGGGTCAGCCGCACGACACCGTCGGGGTCGCGCTCGACGAGGAGCTCACTCATGCGGGGAGCGTAACGACCACCGCCCACCGCGCTCCAGGCATCCACGCCACCACCAGGTCCGGCCCATGCCGCGACGGCGTGGTCCCGGCCTTCCGGCAACGCTCGCGTCCCGACCTCCGCCCGTCGCTGTGGCGTTTTCCACCGTCCACCCCCGCGTCCTCGGTCATCCACAGCCCACCCTCCGCCTCCTCGGTTATCCACAGCCCGCGGAAAGCCGCCACGCGAAGCCGCCGCGACGTGGAAACCTTCCGGCCATGAGGCCACGTGTGAAGCCCGCCCTCCGGCGCATCCTGCGCGACGAGCGCACCCTGCAGCTCGGCGTCCATCCCGCCAAGGCCGTCGTCCTGACCGGTCTCACCGGCCCGGTCCGGAGATGGATCGCTCTGCTCGACGGCAGCCGCGACATGGGGCAGGTGCTGCGAGCCGCGTCCGCCGCCGGCCTCGACGAGCCGATGGCCCGCGCCATGCTCGACCAGCTGACCGCTCGCAGAGTGCTCCACGATGCCTCAGCCGGTCATGTGTCGCTGCGCGGGCTCTCGCTGGCCGAGCGCGACCGGCTGGAGCCCGACGTCGACGCCCTCGACCTGGCGTCGCCGGGCCCGGACGGCGGCTCCATCGTGTTCCAGGCAAGGAGACAGGCACGGGTGCGCGTCCACGGAGCGGGCAGGGTGGGGGCACAGATCGTCGCTCTGCTGGCATCGTGCGGCGTGGGCGACATCCGCGTGTTCGACCCGGGCCCGGTCCGGCCCCGCGACCTCACACCGGGCGGCCTGACGTGGAGCGAGCTGGACCTCAGCCGTCAGGACGGCGCGGTGGCCGTCGCCCGCCGCCTCACGTCCGGCGGAGCCCCGCCGCCTCCGGAAGCGGCAGGCGCCCCCCACACCGAGCCGGACCCACGCCCAGGCCGGCGCCGACGCCCTGGATCAGGTCCCGTGAAATCCGGCGTCCGTACCGTGAAGGACCACGCTCCCCCTGACCCGGCGCTCATGAGAACGGCCTCCCTGGAAGACGGCGCGCGTACCGTGGGAAACCAGGCTCACGTCCGCGCCGCGCCGGTCGTCACGCCGCCGGCCCCTCCCGGCACGCCTTCCGTCCTGGTACGAGCCGGCGGCCCCTACCTCGGCGACGGGACCCACCGCCCCGACCTCGTCATCCTCGCCCCCGTCGAGCCGCTCGACCTCCTGCTGGTCAACGAGCTGGCCGAGCTCGCCATCCCACATCTGCTCGTCTCCGCCTTCGAGGGGCACGGGTCCGTCGGGCCGCTCGTCCTGCCAGGCCGTACGGCATGCCTCCACTGCCTCGATCTGACCAGACGGGACCGCGACCCCGGATGGGCGATGGTGACCGCCCGGCTGGGCGGCTATCCGCCGGGAGAGGTCGCCTGCGACACCACCCTCGCGACGGCCGTGGCCGCCGCCGCGACCGGGCACGCGCTGGCCCATCTGGACGGTCATCCATCGGCTGTGACGAACTCCACAGCGGACGTCACCCCCGACTGGCGCTGGGGGAGCACGCCGTGGACGCCTCATCCGGAATGTCGTTGTATGCGAAACAATCCTTATTCGCTAAGAATGGTCGTGTCGCCCACCAGCGACTGACGTGTTCCGGCGACGACCGTCGAAAGGGGGAGCGGCTTCTTCCCGAGAGGCCGCGCATCAGTGTGAGCGATCTTCCACGCCGCGCCGTCACGCGCTCCGCCAAGCTGGCCTCTCTCCCACTGGGGTTCGCCGGGCGTGCAGCCCTCGGACTCGGCAAGCGGATCGGGGGCAAGCCGGCCGAGACGGTGGCCCTGGAGATCCAGCAGCGGACCGCCGAGCAGATCTTCAAGGTGCTCGGCGAGCTCAAGGGCGGAGCGATGAAGGTCGGCCAGGCCCTGTCCATCTTCGAGGCGGCCCTGCCCCAAGAGATCGCGGGACCCTACCGCGCCACGCTGACGAGACTCCAGGAGGCGGCGCCGCCGCTGCCTGCGGCCACCGTTCACAAGGTGCTGGCCGAGCAGCTCGGCGACGACTGGCGCGACAACTTCATCTCCTTCGACGACAAGCCCACCGCCGCCGCCTCCATCGGCCAGGTCCACCGGGCCGTGTGGCACGACGGCCGGGAAGCCGCGGTCAAGATCCAATACCCGGGGGCGGGCAAGGCGCTGCTCGGTGACTTCGCCCAACTCGCGCGGCTCGGCAAGCTCTTCGGGGTCGTGCTGCCCGGTCTCGACATCAAGGCGGTGCTGGAGGAGCTGCGCGAGCGCATCGCCGAGGAGCTCGACTACCTCCGCGAGGCCGAGGCCCAGCACGCCTTCGCCCTCGAGTTCATGGACGACCCCGACTTCCACGTCCCCGACGTGATCGCCGCCAACGAGATGGTCCTCGTCTCCGAGTGGATGGACGGCACACCGCTGTCCCGCATCATCGCCGAGGGGACCAAGGAAGAGCGCGACCGGATGGGGCTGCTGTTCGTCCGCTTTCTCTTCTGCTCGCCGGCCCGCGTCGGCATGCTGCACGCCGACCCCCACCCCGGCAACTTCCGCATGTTGGCGAACGGCAAGCTGGGCGTCCTCGACTTCGGCGCGGTCAACCGGCTTCCCGAGGGCTACCCCAAGGCGTTCGGCCAGCTGACACGGATCTTCAACAAGGGCGACATGGAGACCGTGATCAACGGGCTGCGGGAGGAGGGCTTCATCCGCCCGGGGATAGAGGTGGACCCGGACGCCCTGCGCGCGTTCCTCGCCCCGTACGTCGAGCCCACGGCGGTGGAGGAGTTCACCTTCAGCCGCGAATGGCTCCAGGCCCAGGCCGCCAGCGTCACGGACCTGCGCCCCACGAACGTGGTACGCCAGCTCAACCTCCCGGTGTCGTACGTCCTCATCCACCGGGTCCACGCGGCCGGCATCGGGGTCCTGTGCCAGCTCAACGCGACGGCTAGGTTCCGCGACGAGGTCGTCCGCTGGGTCCCCGGCTTCGCGGACGACCCGAACGACGAGGCCCTGGCCATCGGCTGACCCGTCGCCCTGTACGCGTACCCGCTGGTGAAGGCGTCAGGTGCCCGCTCGCAGAACACCGGGCGGGCCGACCTGCGCGTCATCCCCTCCGCTCAAGATCCCCGGTTCAGGCAGCCGTAGGAGCGTCTCGCTGCGCGGGACCGTCCGGACGGGCACTCGCGCCCGGCGTCAGACCGCCTGATACGTCAGCAGATAGCGCCAGAACACCAGCCGCCTGATCCGCGCCCCCGGCAGCAGCGTCGCCGCCTCGCTCCGAATCTCCTCCAACGTCATGCTCGCCGCCCTCACCGGTGCACCGACCTCCGGGGCGGGACGCCGGATCAGCGCGAGCCGCATGGCCGCGTTGGCCGGAATGGCGACCAGGTCGAGCAGGTAGTCCGAGGGGGCACTCATGCGGTAGCAGCCCAGCACGGCCAGTACCCCGCCGGGAGCGAGAGCCGCCCGCAACTTCCGTACCATGTCGAAGGGCACATGATGCAGGCTCGCCAGGCACGAGATGTAGTCGTAGTGGCCGGCAGGCAGCTCCATGGTCGTGATGTCGCCGTGGATGTAGGTGACCCCGGTGCCTGTCGCGGCGTGGATCACGGCCTTGTCGGGGTCGACCGCGTCGACGTCCAGCCCGCGGGCCGCCAACGCGCGTGCGAACCGCCCGGTTCCGCACCCGACGTCGAGTGCCCTGCGCGCCCCGTCCGGGATCTGCTTGATCAGCACCGGGTGGTAGTGATCGTTGTGATTGAAGGTCATCGGAAGATTGTCCCGACCACGGCGGGGCGCGGGGCCGCTTCCCTCGAATGGAGGCTGAGCCTGCATGCGACGCCGTCCTGACCGGCCAGGCCGGTGCTGACGTCGAACGGGAGGACGAGGCCGGGCCGGCTGCGGGAGCCGCCAGGGGGATCAACAGGGACGTACTAGCGGGCCGAACGCGGATTGTCGTCCTCGAAGTACGACCGGGACTCTTCCAGCGGGTCCACGTACGTGTCCGACTCCCGCTCGTCTTCCTCGTGGACCCATCGAGAGATGCCACGTGCCACCTCGTCGTCGATCTCGTCGATGCGATGCCGTTGCGGGAAGCTGTCGCGGTACATGGCGACGTGCGACTCCTGTACGTCGTCGCCCATGTCATGACTGATTTCGTAGAGTTGCTCGCTCATGGCACTCACACTTTGAAGATCATGATGGCCGCCCTTCGCACGGCCCAGCCGGTGAGAATGAGGCCGAAGATCGTCTCTCCGATGCGCATCCAGAGGGTGGAGTCCGCGTCCGCGTAAATCACGACGCCAACCCACATCAGGCCGAATATCCCAACAAAGGCGACCGCCGCCCAATTCAACCCTCGCTGCCACATACGCGCAGTCTGACAGCCATAGCACCAAGGGCGGGTATCTGCGGAGTTGTCATCCGGTCACCCCGCCGGCGGCGCATCGCGCACCGCTGGTCCCCGCGCAGCCGCCGGCGGCGCTCCGTGCTCCGTCGGCGGCCCATCAGTGGGAGAGCCGGCGGCCGGTGCCGACACAACGCCGCAGGCGCATTCCCTGCGGGCGGCGCTGGACGTTCTCCTCCAGGCACGCGAGCAGCGCCTCCGCCGCCCGCGCGTCGGACAGGATGCGCTGGACGGCCGCGCCGTCCTCGGGCAGCTGGCCGTGCTCGGCGAGCTCGTGCCTGAGAAAGGTCAGCGGGTCGGGGGCGCCGACGCTGTCCGCCGCCACGGTCGCGCGGGCGGCCGTGAGCAGACGCAGGTAGTACGTCCGGAGGATGGCCTCGCGCATGCGGGCGTGCTCCAGGTCGTCGATCAGAGTCCGGGCGACCCGCAGCAGGTCACCGGCGTGGGTTGCCTCATCGGCGAGGAAGGCGCGGATGTCGTCGAACTCCGAGCGAGTCATAGCGGACACCTCCATGGGCGCAGAGTGCTCGTACGTACTTCGTACCGTTCGGCGATTGCGGATGGGTTGACGTCGGCTTGCCGCGCGGCCAAGCCGGCTCTCCTCGTACGACCAGCTGGGGGCATGCCGAGGTTTGATTGACACGAGGGGAGGGAAGGACCGTGGGATTACCTGTGTGGCGCAAAGCAGGTGCGTCGGGCTGCTAGAGTTGCCGACGCAGGGCAGCCGAAGGCTCTGAGGAGCCTCGGAGGTGCCCGGCAACTCCCCTCTTCTCCTGGCTCGATGACGGACGATTCGCATGTGTCCGGATCGGCTGGTAAGTTAGAGGGGTTGCCCCGGAGACGGGGTAAGTCGGAATTCCGGAAGCGCCGAATTTGACAGTAAATTGGGTCGCTGAAAGAATAAAGACACAACGAAAGACCGAAGCGAAAAGCGCCTCTCGCAGTTCCGGGGAGTACGCGTCCGTTTCTTGAGAACTCAAC
>NZ_JBEXDT010000106.1:0-28493 GCF_040605905.1 Nonomuraea sp. NPDC005501
CCCGCCGTGGAGGTCGAAGGCCAGCGCCACGTATCCCAGCTCGGCGAGCGCATCGGCTCGGCGGCGCTCGACGTCGCTGAGCCCCGGCCCCTCGGACCCGACCAGGACCGCGGGCCTGCGGTCGACACCGGCCGGGAGCGCGAGGTGCCCGATCATCGTCAGGCCGTCGGCCGGGTACTCGACCGTGCGCGTTGTCACTGTCGTCATGAGACTGGACTGTAGTGATCGTCGAGCCTCGGTCAGGCCGGTGTTCATCGCTGGCAGAGCAGCGCGGGATGTGCCTCTGAAATGGGGTGATGGCTCATAGGGTCCGCCGATGTCGGGCGTACTACCGTCACCCTTGGCCTTCAGGGGGCGTGGCGGGAAGGATGATCCACTCCAGCGCCCACCGGTTCAGATCGAGCAGCACCGCGCCGAGCGCGGCACCTTTCTCAGTCAGCCGGTAGTCGACCCGTACCGGAGTGGTGCTTCGGACGTGCCGCTCGATGAGCCCATCAGCCTCGAGATCCTTCAAGCGCTGCGACAGCAGCTTGTCGGTCATGCCGGGAATGGCCGCCGCGATGTCGCTGAACCGCGTGGCTCCGCCGAGCAGCGCCCGCAGCACCGTCGCGGCCCAGCGGCGACTCAGGGTGTCCATCGCCGTGGCGTAGTACGGGCAGTACGGCCGGATGTCGTCCGGGTCCAGCTGGCGATGTGACATGATTCACTTTCCTAACAAACCATCTTTTCGATAGGTTCTTACTTATTGATAGTAGTTTGTCGAAGGAGCGAGCATGCCCGACGTGAGCAAAACCGCCGAGCTATCGTACGAGGTGTGGGTTTCCCGGCAGATCCCCACGAGCGGGACGCTTCCCACCGGTGCGCCCCAGCAGTGGTCGCCGCTTTCGACGACCCTCATCCACGGCACGAGCGACGCGGTCCTCGTCGACCCGCCGTTCACCGTCGAGCAGACCCGGCAGGTCGGCGACTGGATCGACCGCTCCGGCAAGCGGTTGACCCAGATCTATGTCACCCATGGCCACGGCGATCACTGGTTCGGCGCGGCCCTGCTGGTCGAGCGCTTTCCCGGAGCGGTGGTCGTCGCCACCGAGGGCACGATCAGGATGATGCACGCCTCGGTCAGCGGGCGGCGCCGATCGTTCTGGGAGACGTTGTTTCCCGGACAGCTCCCCGACCTGCGTGTGACCGCCCAGCCGGTGCCGGCTGGAGGGCTCGTGCTCGAAGGGCACCGGCTGCATCCGGTCGAGGTCGGCCACAGTGACGGCGACGACTCCACTGTGCTGCACGTGCCGGCGCTCGGCCTCGTCGTCGCCGGCGACGTCGCGTACAACAACGTGCACCAGTACCTCGCCGACGGCGGGTTCGACGGCGGCATCGACGCCTGGCTCCAGGCCATCGAAACGGTGCGGGCCCTGCGGCCGGCAGCCGTGGTGGCCGGGCACAAGGATCCCGCTCGTCCGGACGATCCGGGCATCCTCGACGAGACCGCCGAATACCTGCGCACCGCCCTCAAGGTGATCGCCACCAAGCCGACTCCCCGTACGTTCTTCGACGAGATGACCCGGCGCTATCCGCAGCGCGTCAACCCGGGCACCGTCTGGCTCAACGCGCAGCGGCTGGCATGATGCGCGCCGTACGCTTCCACCAGTTCGGCGGCGTCGGGAACCTGCGGATCGACCAGGTGCCGCGGCCGGCGCCCGACGGCGCCGAGGTGCTGATCCAGATCACCCGTGCCGGGGTGAGCCCGCTCGACGACAAGGTCCGCAACGGCGTGCTGCCCCCGCGGATGCGCAAACCGCTGCCACTGGTTCCCGGCGCCAGCGCCGTGGGCCGGGTAGTTGACCCCGGCGCCTCCGAACATGCGCCAGGGACGCGCGTCCTGTTGTGCGGCTGGGGCTATGGCACGAAACTCGACGGTATGTGGCGTGAAGAGGCGGCCGTCCCGGCCGACCACCTCGTGCCCATCCCCGAGCACGTCGGCGACGATGACGCCGCTGCCCTGGCGGCCGGCGCCGGATATCTGACCGCGTGGCTGGCGCTGACCAGGGTCACCCGCGTCCAACCGGGACAGGTCGTATTGGCACCCGGCATGTACGGTGCGGTGGCCTCGGCCGCAGCGCAGGTGGCCCCGATCCTCGGCGCCTCCAGAGTCATCTCCACGTCCCGCGGCGCCGACCGTCTCGCCGCGATCCCGCAGACCAGCGGTCTCGCCGTCATCGACCTCGAGACCGAAACCCTGGCCGCGGGTGTCGCCCGGCTGACCGACGGCGCGGGGGTGGACGTGGTCCTCGACAGCCTCGGCGGCGAGCTCACCGGTCAGGCGCTCGCTGCGCTGCGCCAGGGCGGGGTCGTGGTCAGCATCGGATACACCGCCGGCACCAAGGCGGCCATCGACGTCACCGACCTGATCTGGAAAACCGCGCGGCTTGAGGGCTTCCTGTTCACCGCGTTCACCCAGCAGGAACTCGCCGACACCTACGGCACCTTGCTCAGGCACCTGGCCGAAGGCACCCTCCGGCCGGCGACGGACCGCGTCTATCCGCTGGAGCAGGCAGCCGAGGCGCAGCGCCGGGTCGTTGAGGACCGCCCGATCGGCAGGGTCTTCCTCGACCCGCAGGCGTAGCAGCTTCCGGACGGGGCCGAACGCGGCCGGCGGTACGCGCCCTGGCCGAGGCGACGCGTGTCCGGAGGACACCGGTGATCACCGGAAGACAACCGGCCGGACGCGACACGAGCGGCTCATCACCGCGTGTCTACTGGTGATTGGCCTTCCGCCATTGCGAAGCGGGCCCAGGAAAGCGGACGGTCGCGGCGGCGCGGGCCGTGAAGTCCCGCGATGGCCTTTTTGATCTTCCGGAAGTGACTAAGGTCGTATCTCGTCCGACGGTCGAAGGTTACGGCCGGAGGCGTCGGCTCCTGGCCTGGACAGGAGCGGGCGGAGCGCTCGCGACAGCCGCTTACTACGCACTGTCGACCGTTGCGTTCTTCTCCCCTGTTGCCCTGACGGTTCGCAGGGGCCTGGGTTCGTGCTCCCGCCTACGGCGCTGTCGCTGCGCTCGTCCTGATCGCCGGCGTGCGACGAGCCGAAGACAAGCCCGACGCGGAGGCCGAGACGCGGTCATGAACAGCGGGCGTTACTCGGCATCGTGCGCCGGCAGGTCGGCGTGGTGGTCGAGCGGGCGTCAAGGCGACCTTCGCCGCCGACGTGGACGACGTGCTCACCGGGACACCATCCAGCCATGTACGAAGAGGAGACCCACCGTGCCGCAACTCCTGATCGAAGCTCCATCGGCATCAGCGACCGCGCCGAGCGGAAGATGACGTCAGCGCGCCCCCGTCGGGTCAGCGGGTGGCGAGTTCGGCGAAGATGTCCACCAGTTCGGGCCGGTCGAACGGGCCCACATGGGGTGCCGCGACGCTGCGGACGTCCGTCAGGTTGTCCGGGGTGAGGCGGTCGGCCTCTGCGATGAATCGGTCCTGCAGCGCCGGTGGGATCAACCGGTCAAGGGTGAAGCGCACGTACGTCCGCGGGATCCGGCCCCAGGTGTGCGCTTCGCCGCGGGCTTCGGCCAGGGGAATGCCGGCGGTCTCGTCCGGCTCCAGCAGGTTGAGCAGGCGGCTCACCCCTTCGTCGGTGAAGTCTGCGGCAAGGGCGTTCTTGACGGCTCCGAACACCGCCGGGTCGGCAGAGCGCCAGTTGACCCGGGTCACCCCCAGCACCGCTGGATCGGCGACCATCGCGGCGCTGATCTGGGGAATCAGGCTCTCGCTGTTCTCCGGGGTTTCGAGGTAGGCGACCATGTTCGGCAGGTCGACGCAGCAGTACGCCGCGACGTAGACCACCCGGTCGAGCAACTCGGGGATGGCATTGCCGACCCTGCTCACGGTGACGCCGCCCTGGCTCATGCCGACCAGGATCACCGGCCCGTGGCGGCGGGCGCGGCGAACCACCTCCACGACGCGCTCGACGTAGTCGTCGATGGTGATCTTGGCGAGTGGCGACGGCTCGGTCGCCAGCGCGTCGAGGTCCTGCGGGGCCTGGTACGAACGGGGGTAGAACGCCTCGCGGCCGTGTCCGGGAAGGTCGACGGCCACGCACCGGTGCCCGCGCAGGGTGAGCTCGCTGGTCAGCCCCGATGCCCAGGCCGACGAGGAGTTGGTGCCGTGGATGAACACCAGGGTCGGCGGGCGCCGGTCGGCGTCGCGGGCGTCGGCTTCATGGTTCGTTGTCATTGAGGTTCGCTTTCCTTGTGTCCGTCGGACGGGTGGTGGGAGTCGGTGGTCAGCGGTGTGGTGGGCGCCACATCGGCCACAGGAGCGGGCTGTCCGCCACGCGGACCGGTTCGCGGAGATCCTCGAACCCGTGCCGCAGGTAGAGGGCACGGCTCCGCGGCGAACTCGCCTCCAGATACGCCGGGAGCCCGTCGGCGTCCGCTCGCGCCAGCCGGTGCCGCAGCATGGCCGAGCCGAGACCGGCGCCCTGCCGTCCGCTGACCACTCCCATGCAGGGGAGGTAGACGTGCGGTTCGCGGTCGGGGTGCCGCTGTGCCAGCGCCTGACCGAGAGCGGCCAACCGGGCGCCGTTCTCACCGAAGACCGCGCCCAGGCCCGCCTCGGCCGTGTCCGGATGCTGCTCGTACGGCGTCTGGCCGGCGGCCAGCGTCAGCCACACCGACGCACCTTCGGGACGGCCGACCAGGTACGCCTCCCCGGCGGGATGGGTGACCAGGGACCGGTAGAAGAACGGCTGGAGGCGACCTCGTTCACCGGTCTCGGGGAAGATCCAGCAGACGACCGGATCGCTCATGAACGCCTCGGTGAGGACGTCCACCACCGCCTGCCGCTCTGTCCCATCCGCCTGCCGTACGGGTGCGTACGGCGTATTCGCTGTCATGGGTACAGGGTATAGAGAGCCGGCTCCACGTGGGCTTTCTTTCGCCGTTCGGGTCGAAGAAGTGCACTAGTGCGATAGAAATGAACTAGTACACTTCAGCAGCCCAAGGATCGGGGGCCCATGCCGTCGTCAACGCAGCGACCGGATCCGCCGTACCGGCGGATCGTCGCGGAGATACGTGCCCGGATCCTGTCCGGCGACCTGCGGCCCGGCGATCGGATGCCTTCCATCCGGCAGATCGCCCAGCGATGGGGGGTGGCGGTCGCCACCGCGACCAGGGTGATGGCGACTCTCCGCGACGAGGGCCTGGTCGAGGCGAAGGTCGGTTCCGGCACCGTGGTCAGCGCCCGCGCCCGCGCGGGTCAGGAGCAGCCGCCCGGCCCGGCCGCGTCGCCGGGACCGCGGCCGGCCGGCGTCCTCAGGCAGGCACTGAACCGGGAGCACGTTCTCCGCGCCGCCATCGCGATCGCCGACGTCGAGGGACTCGACGCCGTGTCCATGCGGCGCCTGTCGGCCGAGCTCGGCGTCGCTCCCATGTCGTTGTACCGGCATGTGGCGAACAAGGACGAGCTGGTGACGCAGATGGTCGACGAAGCCTTCGGCGCGGCGGAGCTGCCCGTTCCGGGACCGGAGGGGTGGCGGGCCAAGCTCGAACTGATCTCCCGCCGGCAGTGGGAGCTGTGCCGGCGACACCTCTGGCTGCCCAGGGCCGTCTCGTTCACCCGCCCGTCGCTCGTGCCCAGCATGATGGCGCACACCGAGTGGACCCTGCGCGCACTCGACGGGCTGGGGCTGCCCATGGCGACCCGGATTCGCGAGGCACTCACGTTGCACGCACTGGTCCTGACCGTTGCCCTGTCCATGGCGGACGAGGTCGAGGCGGAGCAGGAGACCGGGGTGACGCTCGACGGGTGGTGGCTGGCACAGCGGAAACGGGCCGATGAACTCCTCGAAAGCGGACGATTTCCGCTGCTGGCTACGATCTCCGGGGAAACGGTGTCGGACCTGGACGGGCTGTTCGAGTACGGCCTGGCATGCCACCTCGACGGGTTCGCCGCCCTGCTGGAGAGGCAAGCGCGAACGCGGTCATGAGGGGTTGCCCGGAAGCGGGGGCGCCCACCTCACGGCTGCGCCTGCTTGGGCAAGGTGAGGATCTCGGCTCCGTCGTCGGTGATGGCGATCGTGTGCTCGCTGTGTGCCGTCCGGCAGCCTGTCGCACTCCGGAGCGTCCACCCGTCGGCATCGGTGACGAGCTCCGCGGTGTCCGCCATGACCCACGGCTCCAGTGCCAGCAGCAGCCCAGGGCGCAGTTTGTATCCACGGCCGGGCCGTCCGGTGTTCGACACGTGCGGGTCCTGGTGCATCGTTGATCCGATGCCGTGACCTCCGAACTCGGTGTTGATGGAGTACCCCGCCTCGCGGAGGACCGTGCCGATGGCATGGGAGATGTCGCCGGTCCGGGCCCCCGGCCCGGCGGCGGCGATCCCCGCGGCCAGCGCGCGTTCGGTCGCACTGATCAGCGCGATGCTCTCCTGGGGCTTTGCGTCGCCCACGATGAAGCTGATGGCAGCGTCCGCGGCGACTCCGCCCTTGGAGACGGCGAGGTCGAGTGTCAGCAGATCGCCGTCGGCAAGCGGGTAGTCGTACGGCCGTCCGTGCAGCACGGCGTCGTTGACGGCCGTGCAGATGTAGTGGCCGAACGGGCCGCGTCCGAAGGACGGCTCGTAGTCGACGTAACAGGACAGCGCTCCCGCCTCGACGATCATGTTTTTGGCCCACCGGTCGATGTCCAGGAGGTTCGTGCCGATCGTGCTACGGCTCTTCAGCGTCTGCAGGATGTCGGCGACCAGGGCGCCCGCCTCCCTTGCTCGAGGCAGCTCGGTGGGGTTCAGGATCTCGATCATTCGGCGCCTTCCTCACGCGACCAATAACTATCCCGGCCAAACTATACCGGTACTATCATCAGAGTCATGGTCAGGTTGCCCCTCACGCCCGCAGAGGTCGAGCGCGGACAGCGCCTCGGCGCCCTCCTACGTCGGGCCCGGGGAGAGCGCTCGATGCTGGAGACCGCGCTCGACGCACATGTCTCACCGGAGACCCTCCGGAAGATCGAGTCGGGCCGCGTGGCGACCCCCGCCTTCCCGACGATCGCGGCGATAGCCGATGTCCTCGGCCTCTCCCTCGATGCGGTGTGGGCCGAGATCAGCCGCCCCGAACATGGCGTTGGACCGACCAACTCTGATCACAACGCGCGTGAGCAGCTGACCTCGTAAGCCGCGACCGGAGCGTCCCCGGTTAGTACGCCCAGCGCTCCTGAGCGGCGGGCGATCTCGTAGAGCCTCATGGCCTCACGCCGAAACGCCCGGCGCGCGTTTCGGGCGCGCCGGGCGGAAGGCCGACGTTTCAGGAAACCACAGGGGCCGCCGCCTCCTCCGGGGCCGGCCGGTCGGCGGTGGCCGGGGTGGGCCGGCGCATGACCAGGAGTGCCACGGCGAACGCCGCGAGCAGCAGCCCGGCGGAGATGGTGAACGCGAGCCGGTAACCGCCGGTCAGCGCGGCGGCCTGGCCGGCGCCGGTGGCCAGGAGCTCCCCGGTCCGGGAGGCGGCCATCGTGGACAGCAGGGCGACGCCCATGGCCATGCCGACCTGCTGGGTGGTGTTGAACAGCCCGGAGGCGAGGCCCGCGTCGCTCTCCCGCGCCCCCGACATGGCCAGCGTGGCCAGGGCCGGCAGCACCAGGCCGCCGCCCGAGATCAGCAGCATCGGAGGGAGCAGGTGCGTGACGTACCCGGCGTCCACCGTGACCCGGGTGAGCACGAGCATCGCCGCGAGGAGCAGCACCAGGCCGGCCAGCAGGACGGCGCGGGCGCCGAAGCGGGCGTTGAGCCGGGCCGAGACGAACAGGGAGATCGAGCCGATGCCGACCGCGGCCGGGAGCATGGCGAGGCCGGTGTCCAGCGCGCCGTAGCCGAGGACCCGCTGCATGTAGAGGGCGACGAGGACCTGGAAGGCGAACATGCCGGACAGGGCCAGCATCTGGGCGAGGTTCGCGCCGGCCACGTTGCGCGAGCGCAGGATTCGCAGCGGCATGAGCGGCGCCTTGGCGGTGGCCTGCCGTACGACGAACCCGGCCAGCAGGGCCAGCGACACCGCGCCGAGGCCGAGCGTGTGGGCGGCCAGCCAGCCGTACTCCTCGACCTTGACCACCGTGTAGATGCCGAGCATGAGTCCGGTGGTCACGAGCACGGCGCCGGCCACGTCCGCGCCGGCGGCCAGGCCGATCCCGCGGTCGGCGGGCAGGGCCCGCAGCGCGAGCCCGACGGTGACCACTCCGATCGGCACGTTGATGAAGAAGATCCAGGGCCAGCTCAGGGCGTCGGTGAGTACGCCGCCCAGGACCTGGCCGATCGACGCGCCCGCCGCCCCGGTGAAGCTGAAGATCGCGATCGCCTTGCCCCGTTCGCCGGGATCGGTGAACAGCGTCACCAGGATGCCCAGGACCACGGCGGAGGCCAGCGCGCTCCCGACACCCTGGAGGAACCGGGCGGCGATCAGCAGGCCGGGGCCGGTGGCCGCGCCCGCCAGCAGGGAGGCGGCCGTGAAGATCGCGTTCCCGGCGAGGAACATCGTCCGGCGCCCGATCAGGTCACCCAGCCTGCCCGCCAGGAGCAGCAATCCGCCGAAGGGGATCAGGTAGGCGTTGATGATCCAGCTCAGCCCGGCGGGCGAGAAGCCCAGGTCCTCCTGGATGACCGGCATCGCGACCGTCACGATGCTGCCGTCAAGGACCGTCATCAGTCCCGTCGCGGACAGCACGCCCAGTGCTGTCCAGCGCGAGTTTCCCACGTGCGACATGTTCTCTCCCGTCGTTGAGCTCGACAGGAGAGACCATAACAGATGGTTTCGTAATAGACGATCCTCTTCAGATCTAAACTGCGCGCTCCCGGGCCCGGCGCGTCGGCTGGGGGCCTTCGGCGGGGGTGGCGAGATGCCCGCTGACCAGCCGGTTCAGGGCGCGTACCAGGACCTCACGCTCGTCGTCGGGGAGCGATTGGAGGCTCGCCCGATGGACGCCGTCCACGAGCTCCTGGCTGCGCCGGGCGATGGCGGCGCCCGCTTCGGTGACCGCGATGATGCGCGCCCGCCGGTCCGTGCTGGACGGGCGGCGCTCGGCGTACCCGGCCTTCTCCAGCGCGTCCACGGTCACCACCATCGTGGTCTTGTCCATGTCGCCCAGCTCGGCGAGCTGGATCTGGGTCCGCTCCTCCTCCAGGGCGTGCACCAGTACGCAGTGCATGCGCGCCGTCAGGCCGATCTCGGCGAGGGCCGCGGCCATCCGGGTGCGCAGCACGTGGCTGGTGTGGTCGAGCAGGAAGGACAGGTCGGTTTCGGTGCGCGTGGGAGCCATCGCTGTCATGCCGCCAGCCTACCCAAACGGTCCCGGTGCGGATTATCTACGAAGAAACGGTCCGGGAGCCTCGGTAGGTTCGTGCCGTGCCGGAACATGCTGATGTCGGCCTCGCCTGCGAGGAGTTGGTGAAGGCGCTTCGCGATCTCGCCGCCCTGTCGTCCCCGAACGGCTCGTCGAGCGAGGCCGTCGCGGAGTCGGTCGCTCGCGTCAGATCGGCCGCGCGCTCCTACGCCGACGCGATCGGCGAGGTCACCGGGTGGGACGACGTGTTCGCCGACCTGGACGAGGGCGGCGAAACGGATGACGAACCGTTCGACGAGGTGCTGCGGCTGAGCCTGGCGGGACGCTGGGACGTGCGGAGGTACGTCGAGCAGGGCATGAAGACGGCGGGAAGCGGCTGGACCGTACGCCATGTGGGCAGAGCCCTGTCGGAGATGAGCCACGCCGATCGGTGGGAGGCCGGCTTCTGAGCGGATGCACGGGGCTGAGGAACCCCGGCGGGCGTTTGCGGGCGGTGTCGTGCGGGAAGCCGCCTGGTCATGCCGGAGTGGTTGCAGGCGGGTGGGTGGGGGCTGCTGGCGGGGTTCGCGCTCGTGCTGGGGGCGCTGGTGGGTTACGCGGTGCGGCTGCCGCAGCGGGTGATCGCGTCGGTGATGGCGTTCGGCGCCGGCGTGCTGATGTCCGCCGTGTCGTTCGAGCTGATCGACGAGGCGCACGCGCGCGCGGGCCTGGCGCCCACGGTCGTGGGCGCCGTGATCGGCGCCGTCCTCTACACCGCCTGCAACGTGCTGCTGGCCCGCCGCGGAGCCAGGCATCGCAAGCGCTCCGGCGGCCGGCAACCCTCCGAGCACGAGCAGAGCGGCTCCGGGACGGCGATCGCGCTCGGCGCGGTGCTCGACGGGGTGCCGGAGTCGGTGGTGATCGGCGCGAGCCTGCTCGGCGGGGGCGCGGTGAGCGCGGTGACCGTGGCGGCGGTCTTCATCAGCAACGTGCCGGAGGGGCTGTCCAGCGCGGCCGGCATGCGCGGCGCGGGGCGGTCCAAGACGTACGTGTTCGGGCTGTGGAGCGGGATCGCCGTCATCAGCGGCCTGTCGTCGCTGGCCGGGTACGCGCTGCTGGGGCAGGCGCCGGTGGCCGTGCTGGCGGGCATCATCGCCCTGGCCGGCGGCGCGATCCTCACCATGATCGCCGACACCATGATCCCCGAGGCGTTCGACAACGCGCACCTGATGACCGGGCTCATCACCCTGGCCGGATTCCTGCTCGCGTTCGCGGTGTCGAAGGCGGGCGGCTGAGGCGTCCGATCCCCGTACGCGCCGCAACTGCGGACGGGCCTGGAGGCGCGCCGTAACGGTCGCAACAAAGATCGCATCAGTCCCATGTGGTGCTAAAGGCGATTTTTGGGGCAGGTGACCGCAATGCGGACGAGCGCTGAGATTTGGGGGTGTTCCTGGTGACCGGCTCCGCGATCACGCTGGGCGTCGAGGAGGAGTTCCACATCGTCGACACGCGGACCCGTCACCTGGTGCCGAGGGCGGGGATGCTCCTCGACATGCTGCCGGACGACTGCTTCACCAAGGAGCTCCAGTCCTCCACGCTGGAGGCCAACAGCAGGCCGTTCCGGGGGCTGGAGGACCTGGCGCGCGACCTGGGCGGCATGCGCGCGATGGTGGTCCGGCGGGCGGAGAGCCTGGGGCTCGGCATCGTTGCGGCCGGCAGCGTGCCGCTGGCCGACATCGACCGGATGAAGGTCTCGCCCGACCCGCGCTACGAGCAGATGCTGGACGACTACCAGCTCCTCACGCGCGAGCAGCTCATCTGCGGGACCCAGGTCCACGCCGAGATCACCGACCGGGAGCTGGCCCTCGCGGTCGCGCACCGGCTGGCCCCGTGGGCGCCGCCGCTGCTGGCGCTCAGCTCCAGCTCGCCGTACTGGCTGGGCGCCGACACGGGGTACGGCAGCTACCGCACCATGGTGTGGCAGCGCTGGCCCACGGCCGGGCCGATGGCCCGCTACGACTCCGTGGCCGACTACGAGCGGATGATCCAGGACCTCATCCAGTCCGGCGTGATCAGCGACCCCGGGATGATCTACTTCGACATCCGGCCGTCGGCGCACGTCCCCACCGTGGAGCTGCGCGTCTGCGACTCCTGCCCGCGCGTGGACGACATCGTGCTGATCGCCGGGCTGTTCCGGGCGCTGGTGGCCCGCGAGCTGGAGGCCGTGCGGCGCTCCCCCGGCCTGGAGGTGCCGCTGGAGGGCGTGCGGGCGGCGACGTGGCAGGCGGCGCGCTCCGGGCTCGAAGGGGAGCTGGTGGACCCGGTGGAGGGCGTCCCGCGGCCCGCCGCCGAGGTGATCACCCGGATGGTGAACGACCTGCGGCCGTACCTGGAGGAGGCGGGCGACTGGGAGCTGATCTCCGGACTCGCCGGCGACGCGCTGGCCAGGGGCAGCTCGGCCGCGCGGCAGCGGGAGGCGTTCGCCCGGCGGGGGCTGCTGGGCGACGTGGTGGACATGCTCCTCGCCGAGACGCGGTCCGGCGGGTGGGAGCCCCTGGGCGGCGACGCCTCGTCGTCGTACCGACCGGCCGCCTGAGAAAGCCTGAAAAGGCAGGAAAAGCCTGAAAAGGCCGGCCGCGTGGAGAAACCGGCCGCGTGAGGGACTGTGCGAGATGCGGAAGGCGACTGACACATGTGTGGGCTGAGCGGCGAGATACGCTTCGACGGGAAAGCGGCGGACATGGGCGCCGTGGACCGGATGACCGAGGCGATGCGCGAGCGGGGGCCCGACGGATCCGGACTGTGGTCGACCGGCCCCGTCGCCCTCGGCCACCGCCGCCTCAAGATCATCGACCTGTCCGACAAGGCCGCCCAGCCCATGGTGGACGGCGAGCTGGGTCTCGCGGCGGTGTTCAACGGCTGCCTGTACAACTACCGCGAGCTGCGCGAGGAGCTGCGTGCCGCCGGGTACCGATTCTTCTCCACCTCCGACACCGAGGTGCTGGTCAAGGCGTTCCACCGGTGGGGCGTCGAGTGCGTCGACCACTTCAAGGGCATGTTCGCCTTCGCGGTGGCCGAGCGTGACACCGGGCGGCTCACGCTGGGCCGCGACCGGCTCGGCATCAAGCCGATGTACCTCTCCCGGTCCGGCGACCGCCTGCGCTTCGCCTCCACCCTGCCCGCCCTGCTGGCCGGCGGCGACGTGGACACCACGATCGACCGGGTCGCCCTGCACCACTACATGACCTTCCACTCCCTGGTGCCCGGCGAGCGGACCATCCTCAACGGCGTGAGCAGGCTGCCCGCCGCCACCGTGCGCACCTTCGAGGCCGACGGCACCAGCACCGACCGCCACTACTGGGACCCCGCCCACACCCGGTCGGCCCTGACCGAGCGGGCCGGCCTCTCCGACGACGAGTGGCGGCACGCCGTCCTGGAGGCGCTGCGCGCGGCCGTACGCCGCCGGATGGTCGCGGACGTGCCGGTCGGCGTACTGCTGTCGGGCGGCCTGGACTCCAGTCTGATCCTCGCGCTGCTGGCCGAGGAGGGCCAGGCGGACCTGGCCACGTTCAGCATCGGCTTCGAGTCGGCGGGCGGCCAGCGCGGCGACGAGTTCGCGTACTCCGACCTGATGGCACGCCGTTTCGGCACGGACCACCACCGCATCAGCATCCCGGACAGCCGCCTCCTGACCGGGCTGGAGCAGGCGGTGCGCTCGATGAGCGAGCCGATGGTCAGCCACGACTGCGTCGCCTTCCACCTGCTGTCGCAGGAGGTCGCCCAGCACGTCAGGGTGGTGCAGTCCGGGCAGGGGGCCGACGAGGTGTTCGGCGGCTACAGCTGGTTCCAGCCGCTGGCGGGGGTGCCCAGGGAGCGGGCCGCCGAGGTCTACCTCGCCGAGTTCGCGGACCGGCCGCACGAGGCGCTCGCCGGTATCGTCAGCCCCGACTACCTGCTCGACCATGACGCCAGCAGCGCGTACGTGCGTGCCCACACGGCCAGGCCGGGCGCCGACACCGCGCTGGACGCCGTCCTGCGCCTGGAGACGACCGCCATGCTCGTCGACGACCCCGTCAAACGGGTGGACAACATGACCATGGCCCACGGCCTGGAGGCGCGCACGCCGTTCCTCGACCACGAGCTGGTCGAGCTGGCCGCGGCCTGCCCCACCGAGCTCAAGCTCGCCGACGGCGGCAAGGGCGTGCTCAAGGACGCCGCCCGCCAGCTCCTGCCGAGCGAGATCATCGACCGGCCGAAGGGCTACTTCCCCGTCCCCGCCGTGCGCCACCTCGACGGGCCCGTGCTGGACATGGTCCGCGACGCGCTCACCGGCCGGGCCGCCCGCTCGCGCGGCCTGTTCCAGCCCGCCTACGTCAAGGCGCTGCTCGACGACCCCGACCGCGACCGCGCCACGACCGGCGTCAACACCCTGTGGCAGCTCGGGCTGCTGGAGCTGTGGCTGCAGGCCCAGGGAGTCTGATGGCTCCGTCCCCCGCTCTGTCCGTCCCCGCGCTGTCCGTTCCGCTGCCCGCACCGGAGAGCCTGACCGCATGGAACTGCCGGACCCCGGCGCTGTCCCCCGACCACGGGGCCGTCGCGTACGTCAGCGACCGGGACGGCCGTCCCCGCGTGTGGATCCAGCCGCTGTCCGACGCGGGGCGGCCAGCCGAGCACCCCATGCCGGCCGCGGAGCACGGGTGGCCCGCCGGCGAGGAGGACACGGGCGCCGGCCCGCCGGACGCCGCGCCCGCCCGGCCCGTCGACACCGGCCCGGAGCCGGTCGCCGACGTGTCGTGGGCGCCGACCGGTGAGCGGCTGGCCGTCCTCGTCGCGCCCGGCGGCGGAGAGCACACCGAGGTGTGGACCGTACGGCCGGACGGCGGCGACCTGCGCCCGCTCGCGGCGCCGCCCGGCGGATCGGCGTCGTTCGTCCGATGGACGGGACGCGGCGAGGTGCTGCTCGTCACCGAGACCTCTGCCTCGGGGTTGACCGCGGCGGTGCTCGTGGACGCCGCCACCGGAGGCCGCCAGGTCGTCGCGGCCGGCCCGTTGCTCCGGCCCGCCGCCGTCAGCCGCGACCATGCCACGCTGCTGCTGCGCCGGGGGCCGAGGGGCGCGCGGCGCATGTCGGTGGCCGCCTGCGGTCCCGGCGCGGGAGACGAGCTGCCGCTGCTGGCCGGCCTGCCCGGCTCGACCGACTACGGCATCCTGTCACCGGACGGGGAGACGGCCTATCTGCTGTCCGACGCGGGCCGCGACCGTGCCGCCCTGCTGGCGGTGCGTGGGGACGAGCTTGAGGCGCGGTCGCACGACGTGCTGGCCCAGCGGGAGGACGCCGAGCTGGACCAGTTCGCGCTGAGTGCCGACGGGCGGCGCGCGGTCCTCGTGTGGAACGAGCACGGCCGCTCCGCCCTGGAGGTCCTGGACACCGGCACAGGGGCCGTGAGCCCGCTCCCTCCCCCGCCCGCCGACGTGGTCACCTCGATCCGGATCAGCCTCGACGGCGGCACGGCCGTCCTGGCCGCCGAGGGGCCGGACCAGCCCTCCCACGTGCTGCTGTGCGACCTCGCCACCGGCCGGTACGACCAGGTGGCGGGCGCGGGGCGGCTGACCGGGGCGCCGCACGCCGAGCTGGTCCGCCTCAGGGCCCGCGACGGTCTGGAGCTGGCCGCCTGGCTGTACCGTCCCCCGAACGGCCACGGTCCCGCGCCGTACCTGGTCCACCTGCACGGCGGCCCCGAGGACCAGGAGCGGCCGGCCTTCAACCCGCTCTACCACAACCTCGTCGCCTCGGGCATCGGCGTGCTCGCCCCCAACGTGCGCGGCTCGTCCGGCTACGGCCGGGCCTTCCGCGAGGCCGACGACCGCGAGCTGCGCTTCCACGCGATCGACGACGTGGCCGACTGCGCCACCGAGCTCGTCCGGCTGGGCGCCGCCGACCCGCGCCGGATCGCCTGCATGGGATGGTCGTACGGCGGCTACCTGACCCTGGCCGCGCTGGTCACCCATCCCGGACTCTTCCGGACGGGCATCGACGTGTGCGGCATGTCGGACTTCGAGAGCTTCTATGCGCGTACCGAGCCGTGGATCGCCGCCGCCGCGGTCGGCGAGTACGGGCACCCGGAGACCGACCGCGACCTGCTGCGCGCCCTGTCGCCGCTGCGGCACTTCGACCGGCTGGAGGCGCCGCTCCTCGTCGTCCACGGGGTCCACGACACGAACGTGCCCCTGCACCAGGCCCAGCAGGCCGTCCAGGCGGCGCGGGCGCGCGGGGTGGTGTGCGAGGAGCTGCTGTTCCCGGACGAGGGGCACGAGATCCGGCGGCCGCCCAACCGGGCGGCCTTCGTCGGCAAGGTCGTCGAGTGGCTCGGCCGCCACCTCCTGGCTCCGGTGGGCTGACGTCCCCAACTGCGGCCTGACGGGCGGGCGCGCACCGCCTCACGGAATCAGGCGCCGGTCTCGCGCAGGATGCCCTGGTCCACGACGGCGTCCAGCAGCAGCTCCCGGTACCCGGCCTCCTCGAACAGCACCGTCAGCCGGTCCTCGTCGCGCCGGATGACCTCCCCCGGCCCCCACGTCTCGTGCTCCACCCGCGCGTGGACCGGGAACGGCCCGTCGCCGCGCGCCGGCTCACCGGCGGTCCCCGCGTGGCAGGTGTCGCAGTTGCCGCACGGCTCCCCCAGGTCCTCGCCGAAGTACGCGAGCAGGAACCGCCGGCGGCAGTCCAGGGTCTCGGCGTAGCGGCGCATCATCTCGTGCCGGGTGCGCTCGATCTCGCGATGCCGCTCGGCCAGCTCCCGCGCCCGCGCGGCGGCGGGACCGGGGTCGGGCCCGCCGGGCACCGGCATGATGCCGCGCGTGCCCAGCCGGACGGCCCCGGCGCGTTGCAGCAGGTCGAGCAGCGTGGTCAGGCGACGGGGCGACAGCTCGGTCCGCTCGCGCAGCTCCTTGCGCTCGATCCCGCCGGATCTGGCATCGGACTTCGCGACGGCCTCGGCGACGCGTTCCAGCGCCTCGACGTCCGGGAGGGCGCCGGTGAAGAACCGCTGGAGGCCCAGGTCCTCGGGACGGTAGAACAGCAGCGCCCGGGCCGGGTCGCCGTCCCTGCCCGAGCGGCCGATCTCCTGGTAGTAGGCGTCCAGGGAGCCGGGGATCTCGCTGTGGAAGACGTACCGGACGTCCGGCTTGTCGATCCCCATGCCGAACGCGCTGGTCGACACCACGACGTCCAGCTCGCCCGCCATGAACCTGCCGTGCACCGCGTCGCGCTCGCCCCGGCGCAGCCCCGCGTGGTACGCCTCCGCCCGCAGGCCCGCCTCGGCCAGCCGGCCGGCCAGCTCGGAGGTCCGCCGGCGCGTCGCTGTGTAGACGATGCCGGGCTGCGGCTGCTCCAGCACCGCCGCGACCAGCGCGTCGGTGGCGTCGGCCAGCTCCCGGCGCACCGACAGGGTGATGTTGGGACGGTCGAACC
Organism: Nonomuraea sp. NPDC005501; assembly: GCF_040605905.1. Lineage (NCBI taxonomy): Bacteria > Bacillati > Actinomycetota > Actinomycetes > Streptosporangiales > Streptosporangiaceae > Nonomuraea > Nonomuraea sp. NPDC005501. The sequence goes on from NZ_JBEXDT010000106.1 coordinate 16,777, forward strand.
CGCGCACGATCTGTAGCGGGTCCCGCATGCCGAGCCGTTCGACGATCTCCTCGCGGACGGGAGGGGCGGCCGTCGCCGTGAGCGCCGCGATCACCGGGCGGCCGATCGCCTCGGCCGCCGAGCCCAGCCGCAGGTAGTCGGGCCGGAAGTCGTGCCCCCAGGCCGACACGCAGTGGGCCTCGTCGACGACCATGAGCGAGATGTTCGCCTCGGCCAGCTCGCGCACCACGTCGGGCCGGGTGAGCTGCTCGGGCGCGCAGAACAGGAACTCGGTCTCCCCCGCGCGCAGCGACTCGAACGTGGCCGCCCGCCTGCTCGCGGACGTGCCGGCGTCCACGCTGGTCGCCTTCTCGTCGTGCCGCTGGCGGCGCAGCGCCTCCACCTGGTCGCGCTGGAGGGCGATGAGCGGCGACACGATCAGGGTCGGTCCGGGCAGCAGCAGCGCGGGCACCTGGTAGATGGCCGACTTGCCGCTGCCGGTGGGCATGACGACGAGCGTGTCGCGGCCCTCGGCCAGCGACGTCATCGCCTCGAGCTGGCCGGGCCGCAGCTCGGCCAGGCCGAGGGATTCGCGGGCCGCCCGCTCGCACCTGTCGCGTACGGTCCCGGCGCCCCCGGCCTGCGGGGCGTCGCTGGAGAGATGAGCTCGCATGGCCGCGTCCCCTACCCTCGTGGGCGGGGCTATGCCCGGTGAGGCGAAGCGCGGCTCCCGGATCGGGCCGGGTGTGCCGGGTCAGGTGAAGCGGCGGTACGTGATGGGGCCCAGGCTCGCGTTGCTGGCGACCGTGGACACTTTGACCACGTCGCCGGTGCGCGGGGCGTGGATCATCTGGCCGTTGCCGACGTAGATGCCGACGTGGTGGGCCGGCTGGCCGAAGAAGACCAGGTCGCCCGGCTGCGGCTGACCGGTGATGGCGTGGCCGCTGGCCTGGTACACGTCGGCGGTGGCGTCACCGATCTTGATGCCGGCCTGGTTCATCGCGTAGTAGACGAGGCCGCTGCAGTCGAAGGACGACGGGCCGTTGGAGCCCCAGACGTACGGCTTGCCGAGGTGTTGCCGCGCGGCGTTGACGATGTCGGCCCCGGTGCCGTTGCCCGTGACGAACGGCACGGGTGTTGCGGCGCCGCCCGAGTAGGCCGTGGTGGCGTCGGGCCCGCCGCCGGAGGCGACGGTGGACGCGCCCGAGTAGGACGCGGGGGACGCTGCACCGCCGCCGTCCGCACTGGCGAGGAAGGTGGTGGTCCACTTGGGGGCGGGGGTCGGCTGCCAGCCGGTCGTGCCGAACGCGTCGTCGCCCGCCTGCTTGATGGCCTTGAACGAGGCGTGCTTGGCCTTGATCGTCTTCCTGATGGCTGCCTCGGCCTCGCCGACGGCCTTGTTCGCGGTCGAGAGGTGGGTCTGGGCGTCACCGACGGCCTTTCGGACCACGGGCGCGATCGCCTTGTCGAAGTCCTCCTGCGTCGCGTCGGGGTTCTGCGTCCGGAACGAGCGGACCTGGGCGAGCACGCCCTCGCAGATCCCGTTGACCTTCGAGTGGGCCGTCTCCAGCGCGTCCGCGATGGAGTCGAGGGTGCCCGCGCAGCCGCCGAGGAGGTCGTTGACGGCGTCACCCGCGACCTGGTAGTTCCGCATGTACTTGACGAACTCGTCGGCGGAGTCGCCCTGCCAGCCGGTGTTGATGTTCTTGACCGCGGTGCTGAGCCGGCCGGTGCGGGTGCTGACCGAGCCCGCGGTGCCGCGCCAGCGTTTGGCGACGTCCCGGATGGTGCTGGGGCTGCCGTTGACCTTCTCCAGGATGCGGGCCAGCTCGGAGCCGCCGCCGGGCAGTCCGTCGACGGTCTCGGTGGCCCCCATCAGGCCGCCGCTACGGTGCTGGCCTTTTCGGCCTTCTTGACGTTGCTCCGCACGTCCTCCAGGGCCGACTCGACGCCGGAGAGCCGTCGGTGGGCGTACTCCAGGTCGTCACTGACGATCTGCTCGACCTCGTCGAGCAGACCCGCGAGAGCGGAGGAGCCGTCGAGCCTGCCGAACATCAGCGAGTCGGACGTCGCGGCCGGGTAGCCGCCCGCCGCCGCCCGATAGTCCTTGACCAGCTCGCGCGCGACCGTCTGCCCGTCATCGAGCGCTTCGTACTGGAGATCGAGACCCGCCATCTACACCGCCCACCGGATCGCCATGACGCCCGTCCTGACCACATCCGCAACGGATGAGATCATAATGCGCGTTCGTCACTTTACTTGAAGCTCCTTTGTTCGCGCCGGGAACCTCCTCAGTGGCTCGGCCACCACCTTCTGGGCGCCGGCCGGCGTGGAGGGGCTGGACTCTGCCGCCCCCTCCGGGAGCTGATAAACTATTCCTTGACCGGTAGGCCGTCTCCCGCTCCCGCGGAGGCGGCCAAGCTGCTTTTCGGATGTCCCTCGCTATCCGAAGGAGCAGCATGTCCGTCCCCTCCCTGCCGCGCCAGCTCGCCCGCACGCGGCGGTTCACGCTCGGCGCGCCCGGCAAGATCAGCGTCTCGCCCGACGGCGGCACCGTCGTCTTCCTGCGCAGCCGTGCCGGGGACGACCCGGTGAGCTGCCTGTGGGCGCTCGACGTCGCCACCGGCCGCGAACGCCTCCTCGCCGACCCCCGGGCGCTGCTCGTGGGCGCGGGCGAGGAGCTCTCCGCCGAGGAGCTCACCCGGCGTCAGCGGGCGGGCGAGCTGTCCTCCGGCATCGTCGCCTACGCCGCCGACGCCGCCTGCGAGCTGCTGGCCTTCGCGCTGTCCGGCCGGCTGTGGACGGTCCGCGTCTCCGACGGCCTGGTACGGCCGGTCGCCGCGGCCGAGCCCGCCCTCGACCCCCGCCCGGACCCCACGGGCCGCCGCGTCGCGTACGTCAGCGGCGGCGCCCTCCGCGTGGCCGACACCGGAGACGCCCTGGACCGGGCGGTGGCGGTGCCGGACGGGCCGGAGGTCACCTTCGGCCTTCCCGAGCACGTCGCGAGCGAGTCCATGGGCCGCCACCGCGCCTACTGGTGGTCGCCCGACGGCACCCGGCTGCTCGTCGCCCGCGTGGACACCGCGCCCGTGCGGCGCTGGCACCTGGCCGACCCCTCCGACCCCTCCCAGCCTCCGGTCAGCGTTCCCTACCCGTCGGCGGGCACGGCCAACGCCGAGGTCAGCCTGTGGATCGCCGACGCCGGAGGACGCAGGCCGCTCACCCCGGTCGCCTGGGACACCAAGGGGTTCGAGTACCTGACCGACGCCGGCTGGGACGCCGCCGGGCCGTACGCGTCCGTGCAGAGCCGGGACCAGCGCCACGTCCAGGTGCTGGGGATCGACCCGGCCACCGGGGCGGCCCGGGTGCTGGCCGAGCAGCGCGACGACGCCTGGGTGGAGCTCCTGCCCGGCCTGCCCGCCCGCGACTCGGCCGGCGCGCTGTTCACCGCCGGCGACGTGGACGGCACACGCCGGCTCATGGCCGACGGCGTGCCCGTGACCCCGCCCGGCCTCCAGCTCCTCGGCGTGCTCGCCGTGGACGGCCGTACCGTGCTGTTCGCGGCGACGGACGAGCCGACGCAGACCCACGTGTGGGCTTACGACCCGGACGCCGGGGCGCGGCCGCTGACCACCGAGCCGGGCGTCCACAGCGCCGTGCGGCAGGGCGGCACCACCGTGCTCCTCTCCCGTACCCTCGACCGTCCCGGCACCCGCGTCACGGTCCACAGTGCAGGAGCAGCCAGCGCGGGCGCAGCCGGTGCGGGGGAAGCCGTGGAACGGGAGATCGTCTCGCACGCGCAGCGGCCCGTGCTGGAGCCCCGGCCCGAGCTGCTGAGCCTCGGCCCCCGCGGGCTGCGCGCCGCCCTGTTCCTGCCCTCCTGGCACCGGCCCGGCGACGCCCCGCTGCCCGTCCTCATGGACCCGTACGGCGGCCCGGCCCTGCGCAAGGTGACCGCCGAGCAGGCGTGGTGGACGTACGTCTCGCAGTGGTTCGCCGAGCAGGGCTTCGCGGTCCTCGCGGTGGACGGCCGGGGCACGCCGGGACGCGGGCCCGCCTGGGAGCGGGAGATCCACCTCGACCTCGCCGGGCCGGTGCTCGACGACCAGGTCGAGGGGCTGCGTGAGGTGGCGGCCCGCCGGCCCGAGCTGGACCTGTCACGGGTGGCGATCCGGGGCTGGTCGTTCGGCGGGTTCCTGGCCGCGCTCGCGGTGCTGCGCCGGCCCGACGTCTTCCACGCCGCCGTCGCGGGCGCGCCCGTCACGGACCAGCGGCTGTACGACACGCACTGGCGCGAGCGCCACCTCGGACACCCGGACGAGCACCCGGAGGCGTACGACCGCTGCTCCCCCGTCCTGGAGGCCGCGTCGCTCACCCGGCCGCTGCTGCTCATCCACGGCCTGGCCGACGACAACGTCGCGCCGGCGCACACCCTGAGGCTGTCGGCGGCGCTGCTCGCGGCCGGGAAGGCGCACGAGGTGCTGCCGCTGCCGCGCACCACCCACCTGCCCGTCGAGGAGTCCGTGGCCGAGAACCTGCTGCTGCACCAGCTCGGCTTCCTGCGCCGCGCCCTGCCCTCCTGAGGCCCCACCTCCGGTGATCTTTTCCGGTCCAGGATTGTCGGTCGGCTGGGGTACATTCTCGGATCATCAATCGGCCGTTCGCGTAGTGCCGTCGCACCATCAGGCGTCCGCGAGCCGTACGGGCTGGGAGGTCGAAAGGTCGTGACCGCGGACATGGCCGCGTGGGAGCAGCGCAGCGTGGTGCCGGTGGTGCCGCCTGTCCGGCCCCGCAAGCTGGCCAAGGTCCCGTTCGTCGAGCTGGCCGACGGACGGTTGCAGGGCGTCGTGTCGAGCGGCTCCGACATCGAGCGGGTGTACGTCTCCTCGATCGCCGCCGGCACCCACGCGTACAGCTGCAGCACCAACAACAACCGGCCCTGCGGCGGCCTGTACGGCTCGCCGTGCAAGCACCTCCAGGCGCTGGCCGCCGAGGCCGTGCTCCAGTACGGCCTGGACCGCGTGGCGGGCTACCTGCGGGCCGAGGTCGGCGAGGACGGCGACCTGATCGGCGCCCTCGACGGCTCGGTGGAGCGGACGCAGGCGTCCATGGTGTTCAGCCGGTTCCTGCGCCACCTGGCGTACCTGGAGCTGCCGGGCACCGGTGAGCCGGTGCTCGAGTTGCAGTGGTTCCCGGCGACCGGGGCGGGTGCCTGATGCGCGGAGTGCAGCTCGCCGCGCTGCTCGACGGCGACGTGCCCGGGACCGGGCAGGCCCTGGAGCTGGTGACGGGGTTCGACGACGCGCTCGCCAACGGGTTCGCCCGGCTCGGCGAGGAGCGGGCCGGGGCGCTGGCCGCCCTGGCCGGGGCCATGGCCGGCACGCCCCTGGGCGACCGGGCGGCCGAGGCGGCGGCCAAGATCGCCGCGGGCTCGGTCGGCGAGGAGCACCTGGCGGCTCTCGCCGGGGCCCGCACCGCGCTGCTCGGCGCGGTCCACGACGCCCTGCTCGACCGGCTCGACGCCGCGCTCGGCCGCGACCGCGAGCCCTGGCCGGCCACCGGCGGGACGCCGGACGAGCCGGGCGTCCCCGCGAACCTGCTCGCCGCCGGCCGCTCCTGGCTGCACGAGGTGGCCATCACCGGCTGGCGCGGCGTCGACCACGACCTGATCTCCGGCTCCGGGCAGGCCGTCGAGGCCCTGCTCGCCCAGCCCGCCGCGCGCCGCCTCGCGGTGCTGCTCGACGGGCTGGCGGCCGAGCTGGCCGCCTCCGGCCCGATCGGCCTGATGCCGCACCTGCCCGCCCGCCGGTGGGGCGACCTGTGGGCGCGGGCTCTCCTGCTCGCCCAGCCCGGCGGCCTGGCCGCCCGTCCGGAGCCGGTCACGGTCTCCGGGCGGCTGCTGCCCTTGGGCGTGGACGTCCACGAGCACGGCACCGCCGTGCAGGTGCAGGTGCACGGCGTGCTGGAGCCCGCGGGCGACGAGCCGAAGCGGCTGGTACGCGCGAGCGTCAGCGCCATGAAGGTCGACACGATCACCGGCCCCGCCGTGTGGCGGCTGCTGGGAGGCCACCCGGCGCTGCTGATGGCGCTGGCCGAGCACCGCGCCCTCGACCTCACCGGCATGCCGCTGCTGCCCGGCGGCGACCTCGTGTGGCACGACGACCGGGCCCGCGCGGGCGAGCCCGCCGACCCGTTCGCCGTGGCCCGCGTCCAGCTCGCCGGCGCGCTCGCCCCGCCGGCGCCGCCCCTCGACCGCCATCCCGTGCGGATCGCCGAGCCCGTCCTGCTGGAGGGCTACACGGTGACCGGCGACGGCACGCTCGACGTCGACGGCCACCCGATCGCCCTCGACACCGACCGGCTGCCCTCATGCGGCCCGCTGACCCCCCAGCTCGTGGCGGCCTCCACCGCCTGCGTCGGGCTCATGCGCTGGGACGGCGGACGATGGTCCGTCCAGCCGCTGGCGGTGCAGGCGACGGTCAAGCGCAAGCCGGTCGAGGCCGGCAACGGCGACTGGGCGCTCGGCCCCACCGACCCCAAGGCGGTCAAGGCCGTGGCGAAGGCCGGCGACGTCGTCGCCGTACTCCAGGAGCGGGCGGGACGGCTGCTGCGGCGATGAGCGAAACCCCGAGCGAGTCCCCTGGCGAGTCCCCGAGCGCGTTCCCGAGCGGGCCTTCGAGCGCTGACGCGAACCGGCGGCAGCTCCTCTACTGGCGGCTGCTGTCCCGCGTCTTCGAGGCCGACGAGCAGCCCGCCCTCGAAGCGGGCAGCATGGCCGTCGTCGGCGACCTCGGCCTGCCCGCCGCCCTGCTCGACCCCGGCATCTCGGTCGACAACGTCGTGCAGCGCTTCCCCGAGCTGGCCGCCGAGTTCGACGGCCTGATGGCGCCCGGCCTGCCGGAGTCCGAGGAGATCGGCCCCGAAGAGGTGCGCCGGGCCGCGCTGGTGTCGAAGCTGCTGCTCAACGTGTTCGCGACCGGCTCGGGCAGCGTCTCCGCGAGCGGCCTGGCCCGCTGGCAGCAGGACGCCGGCTGGTTCGAGCGCGCCCTCGGCCACGAGCCCGGCGGGCTGCGCGCCAACCCCGCGAGCGACGAGCTCGGCGGCGTCCTGGCCGGCCTCGAAGGCGATCTGGTCAGCCGGATGCGCCTGCGCGAGGTGCTGGCCGACCCCACCCTGGCCAGGCAGCTCACGCCCAGCATGTCGCTCATCGAGCAGCTCCTGCGCGACAAGGCCAACCTGTCGGGCATCGCGCTGGCCAACGCCAAGGCGCTGATCCGCCGGTTCGTCGACGAGGTCGCCGAGGTGCTCCGTACGCAGGTCGAGCAGACCAGCGCCGGGAAGATCGACCGATCGGTGCCGCCCAAACGGGTGTTCCGCAACCTCGACCTCGACCGGACCATCTGGAAGAACCTCACCAACTGGAGCCCCGAGGACCAGCGGCTCTACGTCGACCGCCTCTTCTACCGGCACACGGCCCGCAAGAACACGCCGTCCCGGCTGATCGTGGTGGTGGACCAGTCGGGCTCCATGGTCGACTCCATGGTCAACTGCACCATCCTCGCGTCGATCTTCGCCGGGCTGCCGAAGGTGGACGTCCACCTCATCGCGTACGACACCAGGGCGATCGACCTGACGCCCTGGGTGCACGACCCGTTCGAGGTGCTGCTGCGCACCGACCTCGGCGGCGGCAACGACGGGCCCGTCGCGATGGCGATGGCCCGGCCGAAGATCGCCGAGCCGCGCAACACCGTGATGGTGTGGATCTCGGACTTCTACGAGTTCGACCGGTCGCAGCCGCTGTTCGACGGGATCCAGGCCGTCCACCGCTCCGGCGTGCGCTTCATCCCCGTCGGCTCGGTGAACAGCTCCGGCCGGCAGAGCGTCAACCCGTGGTTCCGCCAGAAGTTCAAGGACCTCGGCACTCCGGTGATCTCCGGCCACATCCGCAAACTCGTGTTCGAGCTCAAGAGCTTCCTCACCTAGGAGAGTCCCCCGCATGACCGACGAGATGCTGCGTGCCCCCGCCGAGGTGAAGTACGCCGACGAGCTCGACTGGCTGGAGTCCGTGGACGACGGGCCCAAGCCGTTCTCGTGGCGGCTGAGCCCCCGGATGGTGCGGCTGTTCGTGCTCGGGTCCGATCGCTCCGACGGGCTCGACCGGGAGATCAAGCAGAAGTGGTTCGGCGACCGGAGCTTCGTCGAGCGCGCCATCGTGACCCTCGCCTCCGACCGCGGCCTGCTGCTGATCGGCGACCCGGGCACGGGCAAGAGCTGGCTGGCCGAGCTGCTGTCCGCCGCGATCAGCCGCAACTCGACGCTGGTCGTCCAGGGCACGGCCGGCACCACCGAGGACCACATCAAGTACTCGTGGAACGTCTCCATGGTGATCGCCAAGGGGCAGTCACGCGACTCCATGATCCCCTCGCCCATCATGACGGCGATGGAGCAGGGCGTGATCGGCCGCTTCGAGGAGCTGACCCGCTCCACCAGTGACGTGCAGGACGCGCTCATCTCGATCCTGTCCGAGAAGTACGTGTCCATCCCCGAGCTGGACGACGACAACATCGTCTTCGCCAAGCCCGGCTTCTCCATCATCGCGACCGCCAACAGCCGCGACCGGGGCGTCAACGACCTGTCCTCGGCCCTGAAGCGGCGCTTCAACTTCGTCCGCATCCCCGTCGTGACGAACAAGCGCAGCGAGGCGGAGATCGTCCGCTTCCGCACCACCGAGCTGCTGCGCCGCCACCGGATCGAGCTGGACGTGCCGCCCACGCTCCTCGACATCCTGCTGCAGAGCTTCGCCGACCTGCGGGCCGCGTCCGAGTCGGCGAGCAGCGACGACGAGAGACTGGAGTCGGCGCTGTCCACGGCCGAGCAGATCGGCGTGCTGGAGGACGCCATCCTGCACAGCCAGTTCTTCGGCGACCAGACGCTGCGCGCGCAGACCCTCGCCGGCTCCCTGGTCGGCTCGCTGGCCCGCCGCAACCCGGAGGACCTGGCCATCCTCAACAAGTACTGGCACGGCGTCGTCGAGCCCCGCAGCAAGAAGGACGGCGGGGAATGGCCGGACTTCCTCGAAGGCGGCCGCCAGGCGATCGCCACCCTGTCATGAGCTCGCCCGGCGCGGTCGCGGGTCCGTTCGGAGCCCTGCGCGAGCAGTTGCTGGACGCCGCCGCGGCCTTCGCCGGCGCTCCGGCCTCCCTGTCCGAGATCCTCGCAGGCCTGGTGGACGACGTCGACCGGGCGCTGCGTGAGGAGCTCGAAATCTTCCCGGTGTGCCACCACTCGCCCGCGTCCGCGCTGGCCATGGCGCGCCGGCTGCGCGAGAAGCGGCCCCAGGTCGTCTACCTGGAGCTGTGCGAGGACCTGCGCCCGCTGCTCGGCGAGCTGCGCAACTGCCGCCTGCCGGTGGCCCTGCAGGCGTTCGCGACGGAGCTCGACGGCTTCCCGCCCGGCTCCGGGCCGCTCAGCGTGGTGGCGCCCATCACCGAGGCGTCGGCGGAGTACCAGGTCATCGCGTACGCGCTGGAGACGCCCGGCGTCGAGCTGGTCCTCGTGGACCGCTCGGCCGACCACGTCTTCCAGTGGCTGCCCAAGGAGGAGGACGCCGCCGAGGAAGAGCAGCCGGAGCTAGGTGAGGACGCGGCGCTGCACGGCGACGCCGTGGGCATCGAGATCGGCGACCTGCGCCCCCGCTTCGCCGAGCTGGAGGCCCACCTGCTGCACCACGGCAAGGTGCGCCACTGGTCCGAGTGGTGGGACCAGTACGTGGAGCGCCCCCTGCTCGACGCCGACCATGACACCTACCGGCAGGTCATGGTGCTGATCGGCAGCCTGTTCCGGCGGCTGGCCCCGGAGCGGGGCGACCGGCTCGCGCGGGACGAGGAGCGCGAGCGCCACATGTGGACGCGCATCCGCGAGCACCTGTCCACCTCCGGCGCCGACCCGGAGCGCTGCCTGTACGTGTGCGGCGCCTTCCACGCGGCCAGCCGGGTCGAGGAGTTCGGGCTCGCGGGCTCCGGCACGTACGCCATCACGCCCCGCACGGGCACGCGGTGGCTGTACGGCCTCATCCCGTCCAGCCACTCGGCCATCGAGGCGCAGTTCGGCCTGGCCTCCGGCTCGGTGTCGATCGCGGCGGCGACCTGGGCCAAGGCCGTCTCGCGCGGCGGCGTCCAGACGTACCGGCTGGAGGGACAGCAGGGGCAGGCCACGACCAAGCGGACCCGCGCGAAGGAGACGGGGCCCGAGACGCCGCGGCCGGTCGCGGACCGGCTGAGCGGGTTCCTGTCCAAGCCGCCGGAGCTGGGCGGGCTCGACGAGGCCGAGCTGCTCGGCTGGTGCGTGGACCTGGTCCGGCTGGCACGCCGCAACGGCTACCTGGCCAGCACCGCCGACGCCATCGCCGTGTACGAGACGTCGATCCTGCTCGCGAGCATGCGCGACCGTGCCCGGCCGACGCCGTACGACTTCCAGGACGCGGCGGTCACCTGCATCGAGAAGGACGTGGTGCCCGGCCGGCGCGACGTCCGGCACCTGTGCGAGATCCTGCTCGGCGGCGACCGCATCGGCCAGGTCGGCTACGACGCGATGCCGCCGCTGGCCCGCGACGTCTACGACCGGCTGGAGCCCCTCGGGCTCGACCTGCACAAGCGCACGGTCCAGCGGGCGCTGATGAACCTCGACGCCGATCCCCACCTCGCGCCCTGCTCGCACCTGCTGTGGATGCTGCGCTACCTGCTGCCCGAGGGCGCGGTGCGCCCCATCATGGGCACGCGGCGGCTCGGCGAGCGCTCCATCCAGGAGAGCTGGGACCTGTCCCTCGGCCAGCACCAGCGCTCCGTCATCGAGCTGGGCTACCAGGGCGTCACCGTCGAGCAGGTGCTGGAGCGGCGCCTGCGCGACGCGGTGCGGCACCCCCGGGCCACGGCCGCGACCGCGCTGGAGGCGGTCGAGGACTCGATCGTGTTCCTCGGCAGCCGCCGCTTCACCGACGAGCTGGGGGCGCGGGCCGTCGAGCTGCTGTCCGCCGAGCGCACCGTGGACGACGCGCCCGAGGTGCTGCGCCGCGTCCGCCGCCTGCTCGCCCACTACCGGGCGGCGGAGCCGGAGCTGCCCGCCTGGTGCGAGGCGTTCGTCACCACCGGCTACGCGCAGTACTGCACGCTGCTGCCCACCGCGTTCGTGGCCGAGGACACCGGGGTCCGGCAGGTCGGCGCCATGCTGGGCTTCCTGTTCTCCATGGAGGGGCTGGCGCTGTCGCTCGGCTGCGAGCGGGCCCAGCTGGAGCTGGCCGTCCAGCAGTCGCATCCGCGGACGCCGGCCAAGGTGGCGCTGCTGTGGGCGGCGCACACGCAGCTCGGGCTGCTGTCGATCGCCGCGCTGCGGGAGCGGTGCGACGAGCTGCTCGCCAACCCGCTCGTGCTGCCGTCGTTCCCGCTCTACATCAGCGGGTTCGTGCAGGCGCTGGAGCCGGTGCCGTCGCTGACGCCGTTCGTGGTGGAGCTGATCTCCAAGGCGTTCGCGCGGTTGCCTGACGCGGTGCTGCTGCCGTGGCTGCCCAGGCTGATCACGACGCTGCGGGAGCAGGCGCGGGAGCTCGTACCGGTGCTCGTGAGGGAGGCGGGCCGGACGTTCCCCGCCGGGCTGGCGGAGCTGGACGCCTGGGTGCCGCCGTGGAGCGGGCGTACGGCGGTCCCCGCGGCGGCGGGCGGGCCGGTGGCCGTGGCCGGCGGGCC